>JBHLPB010000261.1:0-3392 GCA_048939905.1 Promethearchaeota archaeon | reverse complement strand
ACAAGCTGCATGAGTGATCTATTTGTTCTCTCAATCTCTGCCTGCTTTTCTTCAATGACCGAGATATCCTGCATTCTAAGTTCTGGAAGTTCCTGAAGAAACCGCTGGATCAGTTGCTGCAGTTCCAGCATAACAAAGACTACACCGCGTGCTCGAACGAGGGGCGGGTCCATTACATCTTCAACATAGTTCCAGTACTTCTCATATCCTCCTCCCTCAATGTAGATGAAAGCACTGTTCCTAGCATAGAAATGCAGCTCCGAAGTTCGATTCGAGAGATTGTTTGCAGTTCGACGATTGTAGAGCTCGTCACTATAGTCTGGCCATTGACCACTATACAGCCCGAGGTACGGACCCAAGTCCTTCTTGTAGCGCTGAATGGTAGGTGTATCCCAAGCTTCGACCTTTGGATCTGTCTTGTCTGCAGAGAGGACTACATAGAGGGGGGAGTCTATGTCAAACATAATGCGACCTTGTTGATTGAGTTCTTCGAAGTCTGCCATCAACACTTTGCTGAGACGTATTGAGACATTCTGAATATCTTTGACGTCGATTGGAGCATGGCCCAAATCCGTCTGAATTCTAAGCACACCTAGCCATGTCATCTCTCCTATATTCATCTCTGCGACGTGGTCCCAGCTTATCTCAACCTCAATCGCCAGCTTATCGATTGCAGGATCTTCAACTAGCGCTTGTCCGATCTTCCCATCCAGACTTGAGCAGATGGAATCTAGTTCTTCATCGACAAGACCGGGTTCTGCGAAGAAGTTCACAAACCACCTGACATGTCGGACGTGGATCTGGAGTTCAGCTCCTACTTCGGAAGTGTCTTCCTCTTGGCTAATCAGTAACACCATCCTGCAATACCATGGTAGGCGCACCTACTCATGATGGCTTCGCCAGAGAGAAGTACTTGACGCTTCATTTATTACTTGTGAAACGGTGAAGCCGAGACCGTAGACAAAAAGCACTCCAGAAGTGGAAACCAAAGCCTGAGCAGCAATGGGTCTGGAGATGTTGATTCCTCATGTTTCTTCTTGAGACCCACGATAGAGTTTTTCGTAGACCTTGGATATCTTCCCCTCTCTCTGTAGGCGTTCGATGTATTTCCTCTCTTTCTGTAAGCGTATCTTACCTAGTTCGACCTTCTTGGCAATCCAATCCTTGCCATCAAGCTTGTACCATTTCCAAAATGTGGTTGCGCTGATTATGAAGAACAGTGCAGGAAGCAACGTGTAGCCCATCTGTATTCCAAAGATTGCTGAGTCTGGCTGCACTGTCTGGGTACTATCAAAACCAAAAGCACTGATGATGAGCAAGAAAAGTGCAGTGGCGATAGAGATTGCTGGTTTCGTAATCAGCGCATTCATACCCGCATATGTCGTTTCTCGCCTCTTGCCAGTCAACATCTCATCGTAGTCCATCACATCGGCCAACAGTGGCGGCCAAATCAAGACCGCTGGTGCCAAGCCGATGCCAACCGCAACAAGACTCAGCATCACTGCCAAGAGCCAGTTTCCCGAGAGGAACAGCAAGATGAGGCCAGTACTAGTTAGCATCAGGCCGATGACATAGACCTTTTTCAAGCCCCTTTGTTTCACCATTCTATCAGCTAGGAAACTAAACAGCAACATGACGACGAAGATAGCTGTCAATGGAATAGAAGCAAAGAAACCCTGTAGACTCAGCACATACTGTATGTAGTAGATTATAGAACCAATCACAATTGCAAAGGCCATCTCTCTAAAGAAAGTCATAGCTTCAAACGCGAGAAACTCCCTGTTCTTGAGAGTTTCAACCATCGATTCCTTGAAATTCAATGTTTCCTCAGTCCTTGCATACTCGTTTTCGGTCAGGGCATAACTTGAAAGAAACAGAACTACTCCGGCAACTGTCCCTAGTATTATCATAACTGGCCTGAAGAGGGGATTGAGCTGCGTTGTTGATTCGTCAGTGAGCAGAATCAAAGGGAGTATCATCGCAAACAAGCTGCCAACAGATCCTAGAACGACGTTGTATAATGACAGATTGGATCTTGCTTCCTGTGTAATGCACATCTCTGCAGGTAAGGCGGTTTGCACCAACCCTACAATGGTGAACATTGAATCAAATAGAAAGAGGACTAATAGCAGATTCCAGAACAGAGCTATTTGCGTGCTTCCCATGAACGGAAACCAGCAAATGATGAAAGTGAGAGCATAGAGCGGCGCACCAAAGCGCAAGACCGGTATGCGCCGACCCCAGTCTGTATCTATCCTCTCTTGGAGAATACCGAACAGAGGATCGTTGATTGCGTTCCAAAAGGCGAATAGGAGCCAGGCAAGAGAAATCCATTCTTCACTCAGACCCAGCTTTACATTGTAATAGAAAGTGATTGCGGATCCAAGAGCAATACCCATGAGAAGGCTAATAGAAGCTTGGGATAAGCCGTAGGCGATCTTCGATCTAAGCGGTAGACGTTCGTCAAAATCAACCGCGACCTCATCCGTTGAGCTCTCTTCTGTACCTTCCATCTTGGGTGTTTCCTTGAGTGAAGAACGTATCATTGTGTTATTATAGGTCTTGTCGATTTGATAAGGAAAGACTGATGCAGCCGGAGAAGGAAACGGAGGTCCTGCGTTCTTGACGGATTATAGGTACGAGATGGGTCCCATCAGACCTCCTAGTGAGGCTCAAAGTCTACTGCTTCGAGTGACCCGGAACTGTGAGTGGAACCGATGTCAATTCTGCCCGGTATACAAGGATGCTGAATTCTCAGTTCGCAAGCTTGAGCACATATTGCGTGACATTGACTATGTACGTGAGTACACTGACTTCCTCCAAGATCCAAAGGATAGTCCCACAATCAAGGAGCCACTTGCCTATGACGCCGCAATGCATTGGGTAGGCCACGGTATGAAATCGGTCTTCCTGCAGGACGCGGACTCACTGGCCATAGGAGCAGAGAAGCTCAGTCAGGTTCTCACCCACCTGAGAGAGAGCTTCCCCGATGTCGAGAGAATCACATCCTATGCTCGCTCTTCAACGATAAACAAGATGAGCTTGGAAGACCTGACCACCCTGAAGGATTCTGGACTCAAGCGAATCCACGTCGGGCTTGAGTCTGGTTCTGACAGAGTACTCAAGATGGTGAAGAAGGGCGCTTCGAAAGCCATCCACATCAGGGCTGGACTCAGGGTGAAAGACGCAGGTATGGAGTTGTCGGAGTACTTCATGCCAGGGTTGGGCGGTAGGAGTCTTTCGAGTGAACACGCCATTGAGTCTGCAGATGCTTTGAACCAGATTGATCCCGACTTCATTCGATTGCGTCCTCTTACTCTTCCGGTCCGAGCGCCTCTCTATGAACTACTGATATCCGGTCAATTTGACCGATGCAATGATGTCGATGTAGT
>JBHLPB010000035.1:0-13994 GCA_048939905.1 Promethearchaeota archaeon | reverse complement strand
CCTTCAGAATTGCGAATGATGTATCAGAAGCTTGACCTCGTACGCCTGCTCCACAACACATGGTCTTGTCCATGTACTCTAGAGCTTCCATGCCAAGACCCTCCACCAGGCCGTCAAGCTTGACAGGAGCTTCGGCACAGTCCACTCGGAGGATCTCTTCCGGCCTCAGCAGATGACATCCCGAGTGTGTGACCACTCGCATGGGGACTTGCCTTACAACCTTCTTCTCGATTTCCTCTATCCCTACCCTATCGTGAAGCAGCTGATGCAGATGAATAATCGAGGACGTACCCTTGTACTCCATCCCAATTTCGGAGAGTTTCTGGTTGACTATCTCCCTCTTGGAAGGCTCTTTGTCAATCTCATGTTTTGCCATAGTCAGGGATTCGTGACAGCCTGCACAACCAGTCAGGATATCTAGCTCTTTCTCCTCTGCTAATGCGATGTTTCTGGCAGCGAACACAAGCCAGGCTTCGTCAGAGAATGAGCGGACTCCGTTAGGCTCTGGACAACATGTGAATGGCAAATCAACGAGCTCAACACCAAGAGGAGCAGCCACCATTCTTATTGACTTCTCAGCAAAAGGCAGACGATAGGCCATCGTACAACCTGGAAAGAAAGCGAATCTCATTATGCCGAGTCCTCCTTGACCAGGTTCTTCTCAAGAATCTCCAATGCCCCTGTCACCCTGAACAGTTTCTGGATGTGTTTGGGATCTGGTTTGGGCAACTCAGGCAATCCCAACTGACTTCGTTTTCTGTCCACGCCTGTGGAGCCGGGAGCTATGATTCCTGTCGTGAAGAGTGATTCAATTGCTTGGACAATGCTGGGTGGTGCTGTTCCTTCCGCGGCAGAGATGTTTTTCAGCTGAATAAGGATTTCCGCCAGAGAGATGCCCATTGGACATCTTTGCTCGCACATCAGGCAATAGGCGCACAACCATTCGTTACCGTGTTCGGCAACTTCACCAGTGGATACTATGGAGTCAACAGCCAGCCGCGGATTCACGTCTGGTGCCACTCGAAAGACTGGGCACGAAGAGGCGCAAATGCCGCACTGAAAGCATGGTCTAGCAGCCTCCCTGAAATCGTCGATGCGTGTTTTCTCTGTCTGATTTGTCAATGTTGTCACCTATTTCTTCGACTGCTTCTTCTTGCTCGTCTTCTTTGGCTTTGCCTTGGTTGCCGATTTGGCTTTCGTCGACTTCTTCAACGCTTGCTTCTTCTTCTTGGTCGTCCTAGGTTTCGCAGCAGCCAATGAGGCCTCTCTGTTCCTCTCAGCGACCTCCGACATCTCCATCATAATACCTTGCCATTTCTTGCCCTCGCCAGCTGATACCCACTCCACCCTGAACCTCTCATCATCTATATTATTACGCTTCATCCAACGTCGAATTCGTGGTTCACGTTTTGCCATCCAATGATTGCCGGTCTGGAAATGACAGTCGGCCGGCAAGTGGCAGCCAGAGTAGAGTACTGCACCGGCACCGAGTTCATACGCTTTCTGTGCAAACTTGACATGAAAACGTCCAGAGCACATAGCTCGGATAACTCGCGCGTTAGTTGGGTACTGCATTCTGGATACGCCTGCCAAATCTGAGCCTCTATACGAACAGAAGGCACAGGCAAAGGCCACAATCTTCCCTGCGGCATCGTCTTTCAATGCCATCTCCATCTGGGCCTCTATCTGCTCGTCTGTGAAATTCGGCATGTAGATTGCGTCCTGAGGACAGTCTCCCGCACAGGTTCCACAGGCTTGGCAGAGCGCCCCCATCACCGTATGCTTCCCAGTCCCATCCACGACTATTGCCCCATACGGGCACCTCTTCACGCAGGTGCCACAACGGTTGCACTTCTCCTGCATTATCTTGGCGCTTAGTGCCTCGATTGGATAACGCCCCTTCTGAAGAATGATAGCAGCGCGACCTGCCGCTGCACTTGCTTGGATTACAGAATCGCGGATGTCCTTTGGCGACTCTGCACCGCCACAGATGAAGACCCCCGCTGAGCTTGTGTCTACCGGTCGGAGTTTAGGATGCGACTCAATATAGAACGAGTCCGCCGTGCATGAGATAGGCAATGGAAAGTTCCCTGCTGTCCCCTCTGCACCCATCGAGAGGATGACCATATCATAATCTTTCATTATGAGCTGATTGTGAGTTGTGTCTTCTACACTTACCCGGAGGTCTTTTGTATCTGGATACTGCTGTATCTCTCCAACTCGGCCCCGCACGAACTTGACACCCTCTTCTCGTGCTTTGAGGTATTGATCCTCAAAGTACTTCCCGTGCATTCGAAGATCCTGATAGTAGATTGTGACTTCGGTGTCTGGATAGTGTTCCTTTACCAGGAGCGCACACTTCACAGACTCTGCACAGCAGTAGTTGGAGCAACCGGTTCTGGTGCTCAAGTGCCTAGAGCCCACACATTGAGCAATGGCAATTGAATTCGGCTTGGTGAGGTTAGAAGGTTTCACAAGGTGGCCCTCAGTGGGCCCAGCGGCATTAATGAGTCTCTCAAACTCAAGCGACGTAATGACGTTTGGATATCTGCCCCAACCGAGACGCGGTATCTTGTTCGGATCTGCTGGTGAGAATCCGGTCGCAAGGATGATGACCCCAACACCAAACTCGATTATCCTATCCTTGTCTGAGGGGACAATCGCCTCTTGTTCACATTTGTCAATGCACTTGCCACACCGAATGAGATCCATTCCTAAACATGCGTCAATGTCGATGTAGTAGGAGGATGGAACCGCCTGAGGGAATGGAATGCTGATGGCCTTGTTCCAGGTGAGATTCTGATCTGTCCGGCTCGGAACATCTACGGGACACACTTCAACGCAGTCTCCGCACGAAGTACACTTCTCGACGTCAACATAGCGAGCTCTCTGCTTGACTCGGACATTGAAGTTGCCCACATAACCTGATATCTCATCAACTTCAGCCATTGTTATCAGATTGATGTTCGGGTGCTTTGCAACATCGACCATTTTAGGTCCTAGGATGCAGATTGAGCAGTCATTCTGTGGGAATACTTTGTCTAGGAGGGCCATGATTCCACCAATTGTTGGCTGGCGTTCAATCAGATGGACCTTGAAGCCAGCCTCGGCCAAGTCAAGAGCGGCCTGCATCCCGGCGACACCCGCTCCGACCACCATAGCTGCCTGGGTCACAGGGACATCCAACTCAGGTTGAGCTTCCAGGGTCATGGCTTTCGCCACAGACATTGCTACGAGTTCCTTTGCCTTCACCGTGGCCAGCTCAGGCTCATGTGCGTGAACCCAGGACACGTGCTCCCGGATGTTGGCCATGACACAAAGGTAGGGATTCAGACCCGCGGCTTTGACAGTCTTTCTGAACGTGTCTTCGTGCATTGTTGGTGAACAAGATGCTACGACAACTCTGTTCAGATTGTGTTCCTTGATTGCTACCTGGATCTCTTTCTGCCCCGGGTCTGCACACGTGTATCTGTTTGTCTGAACGAATACGACCCCGGGAAGAGTCCTTGAGAACTCTGCGACCGCTTCAATATCAACCACTGCGCCGATATTCTTCCCGCACATGCATGGAAAGACTCCAATTCGAACCTCTTCACTTCCTGATACGACTTCAGGCTCAGCAACTTCGGCGCTGTCGCCTTCTGCATGTTCACTAGTGGTCATCCAGTTTCATTCCCCAAACGAGGGCTATCATCCTCACCCTGTCCCATGAGGATTTTGTGGAGTTCGAACAGAATGGGTAATAAGCATTAAGGAACGCCAGCTACATATCTGGGTGCTGAATTCAGTATCGTTCAGTTACCAAAACCGTAAAAAGCATCGCGCCACGCCGAGGTTTCACCCGGTGGTGACTGTCTGAAATGACTGGCAAAGTGTGGAAATACATCACAGAGAAGCTTGAGAGCGAAGGGGCTTGTCACTTCTCTCTGCTAGACCCGGACCCCCTGAGCGCGAGTAATGAATTCATTGTGAATATCGCTGAACTAGCAGAGAAAGCGGGTACTGACGCAATCATGATTGGGGGCAGTACAATCTTTGGTGGCATCGATGATGCTGTGAAGGCGATAAACGAGGCTGTAGAAATTCCCACGATTCTCTTTCCGGGCAACATCACCGGCGTGACAGAACACGCAGATGCAATCTTCTTCATGAGCCTTCTCAACAGCTCAAATCCATACTACATAGTCGGAGCTCAGGCACTTGCCGCGGTGAGGGTGAAGTTCTCCGGAATAGAAACGATTCCGATGGCCTATCTACTCATAGAGCCTGGCAAGTCAGCAGCTTGGGTTGGCGAGGCGAAGTGCTTTCCGCGTGAGAAGCCCAAGCTGGTGCTCATGTATGCGCTGGCTGCTGAGTTGCTCGGATACAAGCTCGTGTACCTTGAGGCCGGTAGTGGCGCCGAAGGTGGGGGTGTGCCTCCTGAGATGATATCCGTCGTTGCCCAGTATTCCGATCTACCAATCATAGCCGGTGGAGGCTTCAATGACGCCGAATCTGTCGTCCGCGGTGTGGAAGCAGGGGCATCTATCATAGTCCAAGGCACGTATTTGGAGAAGAATGTACAGAAAGACAAGGGCGCCGGGCTCAAGAAGATAGTAAAGGCGCTAAAAGATGCGGGTTCGAAGAGGGTCTAGCAGACCTGTCGAAAGCAACCTTAAATACTTGAGATTGTTCTTTCACCGGAAGGCCTCGATACGGAGGAATACTAACGGTGTCCTCGAAGACGGAAATGCTCACTGAACTCCTCGAAGACCTGAGTCGAGCCTCCCAAGGCAATGTTCAAGCGAGCGTAATAATCTCGAGGTCCCAAGGACTCCCCATTTGCACTCATTTTCCACCTGATCATGATTCTTCAGTTGTACCAGAGGAAGATGTAATAGCTGGCCGAAGCACGCAGATAGAGTCAGAAACGCGGAAGGTCTTCAAACAACTCAAGCGTGGGCCCTTTGCTAGGATGTTAATTGAAGGCGAGTCAGGCTATGTCATCATTTGTGACGCAGGCGAAGAATCAATCCTAGCAGTCCTAACAACCAAGGGTGCCAATATTGGCTACATGTTCTTCATGATGGCAAGAGTCGCAAGGCGCATTGCTAGCATACTGTGAGCGCTTTCATTCCGTCACTCTTTTATCGATACTGATTGCGTGCATTAGATGAGCTCAGACAGGTGAAGGACATGCCTGATGATGAATCCAAGAATACAGAGGACTCTGAAGAGTCAGAGGACGAATGGGCAAAGTGGCGACAGGCCGGAGTGGTTGCCAGAGAGGCACTTGAGATTGCCCGACCCATGGTCAAGCCGGGCACGATGGTTCTAGATATTGTCGAAGCAGTAGAGAAACACATTCTCGAGAATGGCTCTGGAATGTCTTTCCCCTGCAATGTTGCAATCAACAACGTAGCTGCGCACTATACTTCTCCCTTGGGTGACGAAACCGTGATTGAAGAGGGAGACTTGGTGACAGTTGACTGTGGTGCACACATTGATGGATGTATATCTGACAGCGCGTTTACAATCGCACTCAATCATGAACATGAGGCACTTGTGAAGGCGTCAGAGGATGCTACGAAGGTCGCCATTCGAATGATGCGGCCCGGTGCGAAGCTGAACACAATTGGAGCATTGATTGAAGACACCATCAAGAGCGCTGGATTCGAGCCCATAAAACAGCTTTCGGGTCATCAGCTGAAGGAATATGAGCTGCATGGGGAGAAACAAGTTCCTTGTGTGTCAGGCAAGTCTGAGGTTCTAGTTGAGGAGGGTGAAGTCTACGCCATTGAAACCTTCGCGAGTACGGGATCTGGTAACGTCACAGACCTTCCGGACCCGCTGATCTACCAACTGTTACCCATCAGAGTGCCAGTTCGTTTCAAGGGTACGAAGCGATTCTTAGGCATTGCTCGGAAGAAGTACAACGAGTTTCCATTTGCCAAGAGATGGATGGCCGAACAACTTCGAAAGGCCGAGCTTGAGCTTGCAATCAGGGAGCTTCAGAAGAATGGTGCACTTCTTGCTCACCACATCCTCACCGAGGAAGAGGGTGAGTTCGTATCTCAAGCTGAGGATACAGTCATTATCACCGCGGATGGCGCCGAAAAGACAACGTAGAGTGTTGGCCAAGGCTCCCATCGGCGATAGACTGTTCAAAATACCCTCTCTACGGCATTCCACTGAGGTTAGGCGCAATAATCCAATAGTTTCAGAACAATTAAAAGTGTGATTTCGCTTTTGGTCTATGTGGGTCCCGGGAGACTGTCCTCTAAACACTGATTACGCCGTCGATATCTGGCAGTATCCTACAGGTCCTTATCGTCACAGGGAGGAGCAGATTTGGATCATATGCGTGGTGATGCTCCAGAAAGGAGTGGTGTCACCAAGGTCGACTCCGAGATACAGATGTGTCCGGAGTGCGGTTCGAATTCTGTGGTTGAGGACCTGACACGAGGAGAACGTGTTTGTGGCGGTTGTGGCCTAGTTCTTTCCGACCACCGTATTGATTCCGGTGCAGAGTGGAGGGCCTTTAGTTCTGAAGAGGCTGACGCACGAAGCCGCGTCGGTGCTCCACTAAGGTACACGGTTCACGACAAGGGTCTCTCTACCGTCATCGACTGGCGTGACCGAGACACATCCGGCCGAAAACTGACTCCTACTAGAAGGTCGGAGATATATCGACTGCGCAAGTGGCAAATCCGGTCTCGAGTTCACAGCTCGATGGATCGAAACCTGGCCCAGGCAATGTCTGAGCTCGAGAGACTGGCGTCCCAGCTAGGGATTCCAAAGCCAATAAGAGAGCTATCCGCGCTTCTCTACAGGAAGTCCATAATCAAGAAGCTTGTTCGTGGTCGGTCCATAGAAGCCATGGTCGCAGCTACGTTGTACGCAGCATGTAGAATCCGGAAGAAACCCAGACCCCTCGATGAAGTGGCTGACGCTTCCCGGGTTGACAAGAAGAAGCTTGGGCAGTGTTACCGGTTACTCTTACGATCACTTGCCATCAAGATACCGCTAAGCAACCCAATCGACTACATTTCTCGTTTCGCGTCTCAGTTGTCTCTATCTAGTCCTGTTCAGCTCAGGACTGTTGAGATACTGAAGAGAAGCCGAGACATAGGCCTGACAATCGGACGAGACCCTCTTGGTCTGGCGGCTGCAGCAATCTATGTCGCTTCCATAATGCTAGACGAGAGAAGAACGCAGCGTGAGATTGCTGAAGTGGCCCGGGTTACTGAGGTCACTGTACGCAACAGGTACAAAGAGATTGTACGGAAGTTGGGCATAGACACAATGAGTCTGGCATGAATCCTACTGTTTGCTAGTATGTAATCATCTCGCGGAAAAGGAATGTCAGACTGGACTGACCGCTACCTTCTCCCACGACTCTCGAATGTCCAGTCTATCTGAACCATTTCCTCTGGGAAGCCCAATTTGGCTAGGACATCGCTGATGACACCACGATGGTCACCTTGGAGCTCTATGTGTCCATGCTTTGCAGCTCCCCCACAAGCAAGCTTGCCCTTGAGCTTCGTGGCCAAGTCACCAAGTTCGATATTCTTGTCGAAGCCTTCTACCACAGTTGTCAGACGGCCCCATTTTCTTCGTTCTACAGTCACAGTAATACGGGCCTCTTCCTGTGCTATGGTTTCACAAACGCACAGGTCTTCAGGCAATCCGCATGTTGCACAGATTCCGCCTTCGTCATCGCTCACGCAGTGTTTTACTCCTGATGTTGGTTTTGCACCTTGGGGCCTGTCACGCATATAAGTTCTCTGAAGAGGGTTCCGAGGGTCAAGCAAAAGGTCTCTTTAAGCAAGAGTAAAGAAGCCGAAACCACAGATTATGGTGCAGAATGGTCGCCAGAATCCTGATTGTCGATGCATTGAGTACAGGGAGTGGTCGACGTACCAGCTCCCGTGATTCGATTGGCTGCGGCCCTCGCGCCGTCGCCGGGGTCCTAGAGATGCACGACGTGTCTTGTAGGATAGTCCGGGCCGAAGAGGTCGTAACTACGCCACGACGACTACGTGACTATGAACATGTTGCCATAAGTGCAATGACCATGGACATCCCCGTTACCCAGTCCATTATCAAGAAATGGCGACACACGAACCCCTCCGGTAGAGTCCTCGTCGGAGGCCCGATTGGTTCAGATCCAATCAATGCACTAGGCGAGTTGAAACCAGACCTACTTGTAGTCGGTGAGGGGGAGGGCACTCTGAACAACCTTCTTGTGGCTGGCTATCTGGACGAGAAGGTTGACTGCTGTGATATGCAGGGCGTGGCCTATCTCGTTGGAAAGAGACCGGTTGTCAATGCTCCGCGTCCTCCCTTGACGGCCACTGAGCTCTCAGAGGTGTTCGTTCCCTCAACCACAAGGATAGTGGACTATAGGGCCTACCAAGCAGCCAGGGTCTACGTAGAGGCCGTTCGAGGTTGCTCCAACTTCGGTAGAACTAACCTCCGATTGCCTGATGGTCGTGAATGCTCAGATTGTGGCAACTGTGATTCCGATATCCCTGCTGATAGATTGGATTGTCCTGAGGACATACCCGCAGGCTGTGGTTTCTGCAGTGTGCCTCAGTCTTGGGGGCCACCCCGAAGTCGTTCTCCCGACTCCATAGTTGCCGAGATTAAAGGCCTTTTGGACCTAGGCGTCCACAAGATCGTGTTGGAAGCGCCGGATTTCCTAGACTACCATCGAGGTTCAGATCCATTGACTAATCCATGTGAGCCTGAAGCCAACATTGATGCCATCTCTGACCTCCTAAGACAGATCACATCCTTGCCAAGGTTAGTCGAGGGCAGGACCCGTGTTTCTGTTGAGAATGTCAAAGCTTGCTTATTCACTGATGAAGTTGCCTCGGCACTCTCAAGATCGATGAAGGGCATATCTCCAAACATCGGTGTTGAATCCGGGTCGGACGACCACTTGCGGAGAATCGGGAAGTGCGGAAGCACAGGCGACGTCCTCAGAGCTGTGAAGGTTGCTGCGAATCACGGTATGGCTCCATTTGTCTACTTGATTTACGGCTTGCCAGGCGAAACCCCCGAAACCATACAAGAGTCGATTAGTCTCATGAAAGCAGTTGCTGAGGCTGGCGCCGAACGCATAATCTTGTACGGATTCAGGGCACTCCCTGGGTCTGCCTTCTCAGACTTTTACGAGCCTTCACCCAAGAATCCGTTATACGCAGAGCTCAAACAAGAGGCGGCCAAGATTAACAGAGCCAAGAAGAAGGAGTACTTGGGGAAGACTGTACTTGGAATCGCTGCTGAGCCTTCGTGGGAGCGCCATGGATACACAATGTTCTATCCACTGGACGAGGGGCCACTCATTACGGTAAGGGGTGGCTTCTCTTCCGGGACTCTGCTTCCCATTCAGATCAAGAAGGTACTGAGCAGCGGTCTAGTAGAAGGAATAGTTCATGCCGAAACCGCTGAGGAATAGGCTTTGGTCACCACCACAAGAAAAGCTTCATAAGCTCAATTCTATCGGTTGATGCAACGAGGTTCGACCCCTTTGACCGAACCTCAAGAGGCGATATCTTATGGTCTACATTTGCCACAGTTGTCACAAGGAAGTCACACCAGAGGGTCTCAGGACTCTACCCGGAGTGAAATGCCCCTATTGTGGAGGCCGGATACTATACAAGATTCGCCCGCCAGTTGTCAAGCGGGTCAAAGGAACCTAGTTCTCTGCAGCCCTGATGTCTAATCACGGTCTGTACATCAGTATAACAGCAGTCAGCATTGAGGCCAAGAAGAGGAATATGAATAACAATGTGATGATCTTCCGTTTCCAGCCGTATCTCATTGCAGATTCTCTCCTATCAGAATTCTACCTAAGTCTTCTAGACCTTTTATCCCCCTAATCTCACTGTCGAAGAGCGGAACCTCAGTGAGGTCATGGTCTGAATACAGCTCCCTGATATCTACAAGATTCGTCTGTTGCATCTCACGGCGCTTTGAGCAGAATACACAATCAGGGTTTCCTGGAACGAGCTGATTCACTATGATGTTGTGTGAAGGAATGTTCCAGACGTTCAGGCTCCCTAGCAATCGTTGTGTTTCGAACACAGCCATGGCTTCTGGTATCATAACTACTACGAACTGAGTCTTCTCTGCATCGGATAGTTCCAGCCGTGCCGCTCGGATTTTCTCCTTGGTGTTCTGCAACATCTCCCATGAGGTGTCCTCGCGTTCTCCTCCGCCAAACATAGCCCTCATGCCGGACATCATAGAGCTCAACCTCTGCCTAAGCGTGAGAATCCTTCCTAGCCAGCTGTCCAGGAGATCAGGTAGTTCCAACAGCTTCAGAGTATGTCCTGTTGGTGCCGTATCGAAAATCACTCGGTCATACGAGCTATCCTCAAGAAACTCCAGCATCTTGCCAAACGCCATCGCTTCATCCGAGCCCGGGGGGGACATTGTACTGATGTCTCCCATCAGCTGCGAAGCCATTTCCATTTCAGGTCCTGCAGCCCCCGACCCGATAGTGTTCTCGAACTCTTTCATACCCTTTTCTGTATCAATCTCCATGCCCCAGAGATTGCCGAATCCCTTAATGGCCACGATTTCGCCGCCTGATAGGTCTTGGTCGAAGCTGTCACTGAGGCTGTGAGCTGGATCTGTTGAGAGAACGAGGGTCCTCATTCCGCGTCGCGCTGACAGAACTGCCATGGCTCCTGCGCAGCTTGTCTTGCCAACGCCGCCCTTCCCGCCTGAGAGGATGAACTTGATGTTATCATTGAAGACTATGTCTTTGATAGTCATTATGTGACCTCTGGGCTCTGGCCTCGTGTAACTCTATTAATGCTTCCCTCCCTCCAACTGTTTGGATTCAGACACTCGCTGGGCAGAATCCTATCGCAGGATAACAACTATATTATCGAGAAGTTCCTTGAGAGAGTAGCAGTTACGAGGCCACTTGCATGTCGTTTCCTCAAGTGAGAACAACAGCATGGGAGTTCCCTTCCACAATCATCAAGCTAATGGGTATGGAGGTTCCTGATGGCATGGCTCCTCCAAACCAAGAGTTGCTTGAGAAGTTCAATCCGACTGGTGTAGTGCTCATAATCATTGACAACTTTGGACTCTTCGAGGCTGTTGTTTACCAACCTGAGGCTCTAATCAAGAACATGGAGGCCCTGGCGCTCATCGAAACCGATGACCCCTATGCTATTCCTCTTCTGAAGACACTTCTCACCGGTAGAAGCGAGTATTTCCACCTCATTCAATATATACGGAACTATGGAAAGACAGTGAAAGCCATCTGCAGAGAAGACGACATGCAGGAACTGGGGTTGGACCCGGGTTTCACCGTACATAAGCGGGATGATATGCAGACCTATGTGGAGTCGACCAAACATATCTTCAAGAATGAGCTCCTTTTTCTTCACTTCCTAGACTTCGAGAGTCTGTACGCTCAGTATGGGCACAGGACTCCCCCAAAGACGCTCTTGGAGAAGATTGTACGAAGGACGGATAATTGGGTCAAGGTACTACTCAAGCAGGCGAGACTCGGAACGCTCTTCGTGATCATTGGCAACCATGGACGACACCCTGTTCCACTGGACTATGAGGGAAAGCTGGCAGAGTGGCGCAAGGCAAATGCTCCCATCGCAGTGATGTTCCAGAAACGATCAGAGTAGTGCTGGCAGGCCGAACACTATTGCGACTAGCGCCAGAACAAGACACAATCTCCAGAAGCTGATTGTACGTGCCAGCCTAAGTAGGAACTCCATAGATGCCAAGCCCACGACGAACACGATGAGCTCCATCACTACGAGGTCTAGTATGCCAATCGACGATGGTACTGCATTTCCTAAGAGCACCTCGACTGCAAGTATGCCTATGACGGCTGGGACACTCATAAGAAAGCTGAATCTCAGGGCGGTTTCTTTGTCAACTCTCTGCATAAGGAGTGCCGAAACTGTGACGCCAGATCTGCTCAGTCCCGGAAGTACGGCGAAACCTTGTACAAGTCCCGTACTGACTGCTTCCTTATCTCCAACGTCGTTTGGAACGTGACTTGTCATCTCTCTGTCCGTACCGCGTGTGGGTAGATATAGTACGAAGGCAGTTGTAAGAAGTAGAATTCCCACAGCAATATTCATCATCTCGCCGTGGAAAGCGGCAAGACTGTTTTTCAAGAAGACATAGAGCGGAATTGCTGTCATGGCCGTGCCAATCGTTGCAATCAGTAGGAGTCTTAGAAGTCGCCTATCCTTCACCGATAAGACCCTGAGAATTATCTTTGGATATCGAACCAATACTGAGAACGTGGTCCCGAGATGCAACCATACTACCAGTGACAGCAGTTCGTCAGAAGGAACCTGGCCGAGATTGTAAGCAAAAAGAACCACCTGCCCTTCACTACTTATCGGCAGCCATTCGACAAGTCCCTGAATCACCGCCACTATGATCTGCCAAGGTTCCATGAGTATCACTCACTTAGGCCACGCTCGGTACTAAAGAATTAAAAGGGTAGCTCTGAGCCCGACAGACTATTCACGTAGGGATGAGAAAACATGGTCCTCGACAACAACAGATACATCAGTTCTGAACTGGCGCAAATCACTCAGATGCTTGAGGAGCACTTCCGAGTTGCACTATCGGCAAATAAGATTGTAAGAGGTGCCATCGTTGACTGGCTCGAAGAGGGCAAGAAGGTCGATCCCAAGCAACTGGAGAAGATTACTGAGCTTGAAGAGAAGGGAGACTCAATCAAACTTGCCATTCTTGACCAACTCTCTAAGGCCAATGCACTGATGCAGCGTGAGGACCTGCTACGATTGGTCAATTACAATGACAAACTCGTCGACGGAGCGGAGATTGCTTGTTACCATCTTGCGGCGGTTGCAGGATCCTGGAATCCAGCAGGGGACTTGAGGTCGAAGATTGGCAGATTCATAGAGCTCTTCATTGACCAAATCACACATCAAAGAGAAGCCGTTAGATTCCTTCACATCAACATCGAGGAGTCCATCAAGAAAGCTGATGAGATATGCAGACTTGAGAAGCAAATCGACATTCTTCAGAGAGAGATTGTGTCCCATCTCTACTCACTTGAGCTCGACCTCGCCGTCCTCCTTCGCTTCCGTGACTTCATCAATATGATGGAAGAGATATCGAACTTTAGCGAAGACGCAGCCAACACAATCAGGGGTCTCTCTCTAACGCTCAACACATGATACAGCCGGTGGAGGCATTGTCAAGTCCACATGAAGATACTGCTAAGGCGGAATTGGTTGGCGACCGAGGTATAATCTGGAACCCTGAACATGGCATGCGGCTCTATGGAGAGGGTTATTTCGGACAACCCCTCGGGATAAGGAAGCCTAAGTCCGCTGTCTTTGACAAGCCATTAGAGCTCTCATTGATTGAGTGTACTTACCTCACCAAGGCCGGCCGACTCGAGGTGCACAGTAGGCAAGAAACGCGGACTCTAACGCAAGATGATCTCTTGAGGCTTGGCGCTAAGAAGGTCGAGGACTTCAGAGAACGATTCTTGGTCTATAGCCAGTTGCGTGAACGAGGATATGTTGTGAGGCCCGGTCTCAAGTTTGGGACTGACTTTGCAGTATACGAACAAGGACCTGGAAAGGACCATGCTCCATTGCTGGTGCATGTGATACCACAACGGAAAGGCGTTGTCCCGTTGGACATTGTGAGAGCCGGGAGACTTGCGACTAGTGTTCGTAAGAGGTTCATAATCGCAACTATCAAGGAAAACGGTCAGATTGCATACTACAGTTTCGTTTGGCATCGACCGTAGGTGTCATACCGGAGCAAAACAAATAAGGACTCAAACCAAGCGTTTCCCAATCTCATCCAGCCCACAAGGGTGATTTCTGAATGGCAGACAAAGCTGAGAACGCAAAGACCTTCGGGTCATTGCTAGCTGAAGCCTGGGAGCATACTCCTTCCTTCATCTGCAGCAATGACGACTACATATACATTCTATATCCAGCTGACGAATCCAAAGAGAAATGGGT
>JBHLPB010000260.1:0-3445 GCA_048939905.1 Promethearchaeota archaeon | reverse complement strand
AAGTACTCTTCTTCTATCCAGACTATGTAACCCCTGCTCCGGCTGAAGTTGTGGCCTTCTATCTTGACCATTCCAGAAGCCGCGATGGCATCGGGTAGCTTGTAACCACTCCCCTTCAACATGGAAGGCCAGAAGATGCAGTGATGGTGGACAATGTCCAATCCAATGAAATGGACAAGACGCCCTTTGCCTGGCTTCCAGTATTTCTCCCACTCTTTGGGCTTCCCAGTCTTCTTGGCCCACTGTTCTGTGCTTGACATATAGCCGATAGGAGCATCGAACCACACGTAAAGAACCAGTGACTCATCGTCGGGGTACTTCACGCCCCAATCAAGGTCACGAGTGATGCACCAATCCTTGAGTCCCTCTTTGACCCATCCAAGCGCGTAATTCCGGGCACTCTTCGTGATATCAGTTTCCTTCAAGAACTTGTCAAGAAAGCCCTCGAAGGAACTAAGCCTCATGAAGTAGTGGGTCCTAGTAATCGGCCGTGTGGGATTGCCACAGACCGCACATCTTGGATTGAGTATCAGACCTGGCTCAATATACCTCCCGCATCCTTGGTCACACTCATCGCCTCGCGCATCAGCGCCGCAGTAAGGGCATGTCCCTCGAACAAAGCGGTCGGGCTGTGATCGGCCGCAGTGATCACAGTATGGGGTTTCCAAGTCTTTGGGATAGATGTGGCCGTTCTCTTTCAGAGCCTTGACTATCTGAATAGTTCTGTTGTGATTCTCAGGGTCGTCTGTGGAGCCATAGTAGTCGAAGTTGATGTTGAGCTTCGGAAAGGTTTCCAGGTAGTGGTTGTGATACTTGAGGTATGTTTCTTTCGGAGTAAGCCCTTCCGCCTCCGCCACTGTCAGAACTGGTGTTCCGTGAGTATCAGACCCACAGATGAAAGTCACCTCTACGCCCATCTTTCGTAGGAATCTGACAAACACATCCGCAGGCACGTAGGTGCGGAGATGACCGACGTGCATCTTCCCGCTGGCGTATGGCAATCCACATGTCACACACACAGGGTCATTGGTCGGATACTTTCTATTCTTCTTACTCAGTTTCGTCACACTCCTAGCATTCCAATGGGCGGAGCGTCATCTGGCATTCACTGGACAGGTTATATGTGCAGAAAGGGAATAGCCCTGACTGGCGGTGTACGTTCTTCTGATTCGTTGGAACACGT
Source organism: Promethearchaeota archaeon (assembly GCA_048939905.1). GTDB lineage: Archaea > Asgardarchaeota > Thorarchaeia > Thorarchaeales > Thorarchaeaceae > SMTZ1-83. Next base: position 2,262 of record JBHLPB010000260.1, on the reverse strand, counting down.
GTTCTTTTGTTCTGTCCTTGAAGCTTTTTTCCCGCCTTAGAATGTTAGAGTGCCTTCCAGCTAGTAGAGATATAACTCTAACTATGTGCAGGATTGCCTCTGCTTCCAGATCTAGATTCAGGAGAGCCGACCATTACCAGTGGGAATGTAGGCCGACTCAATTGCCTTTGTGACGTTTCTAACGCAGCCTATAAAGGGCGGTTCGTGGACTCGAATAGGAGTGGTCATGTTGGCAAACATGAAGACCATTGGAACCCTGGTGGTTCTAGTAATCGGCATCGGTCTTTTCGGTGCGGTTTTGCTGTTTCAGAGTCAGCCACAATACGAAACATCGTATCACTTTGAGGCGAGCTACCCCTCGGAAGCAGATAGCTATGTATCCCTGAGAGTGGATCATCTCTTGGACTGCAACGTAACCGTCGAGTTCGAGGACAACAGCCAGCTGTGGTACTCAATTGACGTCGTTCTGTATGAGCCTGGACCATCGATAACGGTCGAAGAAACAGGGGACAACGACATTTCCATCAACCAAGACGCCACGAGTCCAGTGAGGGTGAAATCTCTCGACATCACTCTCGGTACGGGCTATCCATATAGAATAGTACTTGGCGGAAGCACGGAAGACGAATCCTCGAATGTCAATGCCGTTGTGGAGATTGACAACGGAGCCGTGCTCGGCGGAGAAGTTGTAGGATTCAGCATGGGAGGCGATCTTCATCTGAGCATAGGAGAGGACGTAGACATCTCTCAAGGAGGATACTTCGTCGGCGCGTCAACCGACGTTGATAATGTCCACTTGATGATAGACTTACCAGTCGGCTTGAACGGCAGACTCTATACTACAAGTCCAAACCAGAATCTCACGCTCGTGGGATGGAGTATCACAGCTGAATTTGGTGGCCAGACGAACTATTCCACGGGTAATGAAACAGTTCCTTTGCTTCACATGCGGGTCGACTCTCAAAGTGTCGATGGCACCCTAATAAACTAGAATCATGGTGTGGAGGTGGGACCCAACAGCCCACCTCCACGTTGTCTCGCCTGCCGGGAGGTGCACGGAGACAAAGAATGACCTCATGTGAAATGAGGAGCGTAAATCTACGAGCTGGCGTAGAGGTATCTGAGACTCTCGGCGTCCGCGTCTGTCGGATCACGGTCGCTGTCGAGTAGACCGTACAGAACGTGCAAGACTTCTGCGTTCTTCTGAAGAGTTGAGGAGGGTCGTGGGTTTGAGGTCATTTTTGTCAAGTCTCCGTTTCATTCGGTTACTGTAGGACAACTCACCTCAACTTCCTGTGCAGAAACATATAAAGATTGATGAAACGTGTGAACTATTCGGGTATTATCTAAGTATATATCCCAATAACACATGCGGAGTATTGACATAGAGCTGTGCCTGGAGCCTTCTAGCGCTCGTTTGGAGAGGGTATCAGAAGACGTTCCACGCGAAAAGGGGGGGAGAGGGCCTTCCGGGTTCTCGCCGCAAAAGAGGTCCTACGTGCCACCTTAGAGCTCCCAGTTCATTCGGGTGAAGGAGAGAATCTCGCGCTGATCACATGCCACCAACAGTTCATTCTCGATTGCTTCGAGAACCATAAGACTTGCCTCAGCTTCACTTACACCCTGCGCGTGAGCTATGTTCTTCGCCATGTGCATTGGTCTGGCGCAATCCGCCGCTTCAGTAGTCAGCAACGCATCCTCGACTGGTCTGTATTTCCTCGGGAAGCTGCCCGCGGTTCCTCTCTTATAGTACTGGAGGAGGAATCCATCCAGACGTTCGTCGAATAGTGCTTCAAGCACTTGCGCTAGAATTGTGTCTGATGACTGCGTCGGTTTCTGTGTCATTTCGAAATCTAGCATGCTCCCCACACCCCTTGAGAAATCAACCATCCTTTCTTCTTGCTGGGGAGACGCGGAGCCTACAGTAATGAATGCACACACAAGGTTCTTGGTAGGTACTGCTCTAATGATGTCCGAGATCGGAATCACTTCGTAGGTGAGGTCCTCTGCGCCATCGGCGAATATCTCAGCCCTAAAGTGAGTGATTGCTGTAATGAAGGCAGATACCATTCCTTCTTCGAATCCGCCTTTCAGAATGTTGGAATAGACAGGGAGCCCGCTTGTCCTATGCAATATCACTATACCAAGCAGGTTGTTAGCATCATCGTATCTTCGCTTGATGCCTAGAGCGAGCTGCTGGCGCTCTCTTCTCCTTCGTGCTCGAACCCTTAGACCTGCGGCCGCCATCGCCAACATGGCCCC
>JBHLPB010000034.1:0-14026 GCA_048939905.1 Promethearchaeota archaeon | reverse complement strand
GAAAAGTCTCCTCAGCGGAACCTGAAAAGCTGGCCACTTCGGTTCCAGGACTGAGTCCAGCCAAGGCTGAGGACGTAGTCAAGGCGGCAGCCAAGCTCAAGGAAGATGTGGAAGCCGGCGTCATTGACCTAACAACCAAGGGAAAGAAGGCCAAGAGAAAGAAGGCTCCAGAACCTGAGCCTGAAGTCCACGAACTCCCTCCCGCAAAAGAGATTGCTAGGGCGGAGATCAGGTCAAGTCTCAAGACAGGTCTTGAAGAAGACAAGATAAAGAAGGGCATACCTGTCGGTCCGAAGTGGTTGACCAAATTCGAGAAAGCCCGGATTATCGGAGCGAGAGCCCTTCAGATATCCATGGGGGCACCTGTCCTTATCGGAAAGAAGTCAGCTCCAACTGGACTCTTTGCACTGGCTGAAGCCGAATTGCGCGCGAAGGCGCTACCAATGACGGTTCGCAGAACACTGCCAACAGGGGACCATTTTGACATCCCCTTGTCCATACTGTTGGAGAGTACGAGGCTAGACTGAGTCTGGCCTCGTCCCCTTCACTCTTTCATTTTCTTCTCTATGCAAGGATACAACGCCTTATATGGGCTGTAGGCTGCTCCCTGAGGCCCTGTTCAGGAGGCAGTGATTGACAATGCAGGAACTTCTACTCAGCTCAGACATTATCGTCAGATTCCTGATTGGATTCGCGGTTGGAGCACTAATAGGACTCGAACGTCAGAAACGAATGGTACAAGAATCAACAGGAGGCGTGAGATCATTTGGCTTGCTCAGCCTCTTTGGCACCATCACTGCCTATACCTATACTGTGACGGGCAACATGATTGTGCTCGTGTATGCAGTGGCAGTATCAACGATTCTGATTGGCGTTCAAATCACCTACAAGATGTTCAAGACAATGAGGAAGGGAATGACCACCTCCATCGTCCTAGCCATTGCTTTTATGCTGGGCGTTCTTGTGGGCCTCGACGACCCTCCTGCGCCTGGACAGCTTGTTGGTCCATTGCAGGTCCTGGCAATGACGGTCGCCTTCTTGGTGTTTCTGGTTCTCGGCTTCAAGCAGGAGTTCCAGGCCGTAGTAGCTGTCATCAGCCGAGAAGAGATGATCAGTGCCGCAGAGCTTGGTGTATTGATACTATTCTTCTGGCCGCTCATTCCCGAAACTGTTCGGATTGGGACAGTTATGCTTCCTGCACAACAAATCTACCTTCTCGTGATTCTACTTCTATCGATTAGCTTCGTCAACTACATCCTTGTCAAGAAGTTTGGAAGTCGAGGACCCTTGGTCTTTGGGTTCTTCGGTGGATTCGCCAACAGCGAAGCAACCGTTTCGAGTCTTGCCGAGTTTCACGTGAAGACGAGCAGACGATTCCCTGGAAGAATCGCTCTGTCCGCCATCCTTGCAAACGTTGCGATGATACTCCGAAACAGCGTCATAGTGGTCATACTTGATCCAACACTTCAGATATTCAAGTACTACACCATTCCTCTTGCGATTCTAGTTGCTGGAGCAATCTACAGATCGGTTAGGGAGAGCAGACGTTCGGAAGACACAGAGGAAGGAGAGATTGAGTCAGCCCTAGGGTCTCCATTTGAGTTCGGCGCAGCAATCAGATTCGCCGTCGTCTTCACCTCAGTATCTTTTCTCTCGCTCTTTCTGCAGAATGTGTATGCCGATGTGGGAGTTATCGCGGCCGCTCTACTAGGAGGGTTTGCCTCTGCAGGAGCTATCGTTGCGACAGTTGGAATCGGTTTTGCTGGTGCTACTATTGGACTCTCCACGGCAGTCTTGGCGGTCATTATCGCGACAACTACATCTGTCTTGAACAAAGTAGTCTACGTGTACCTATCCGACCGTGAAACTGACTTGGTGAAGCTTGTGGCCAAGGATTCACTGATAATGGCGGCAGGAGTCGTTCTGTTCATAATCATGCTCGCTGGTGGAGTCATCCCGGTTGTCTGACCCCTTGAGTACTTTCAAAGACTTAGAAGCACAAGACTTAAAGTAGTACTCGAACGACTCGATGTCGGTGACAATGGTGAATGTTGGTGGCCTAGTTCATCTGTGTGGATGAATCAAACAGTGGATTCTATGGCGCCACTCCCTTTGACCCGTTTATTGACAGTTTTCGGAGGATTTCAGAGTGTCAGACATGAGAACAGTACGAGGTATGAGAGACCTGATGGGTCCGGAGATGAGAATCAAGGAGTACTTGATGACGACCGCGGCTGAAGTCTTCCGTCATTTCGGGTATGAGCCGCTTGACTCTCCAGTAATGGAGCTCTGGGAAACCCTATCTGCTAAGGGTGGAGAAGAAGTAGAGGCGGAGACCTTCAAGTTCAAGGACAAAGGGGACCGAGAGATCGGATTGAGATTTGACCTGACTGTTCCCTTGGCCAGAATCGCTGCTTCAAACCCCCACCTCCCCAAGCCGTTCCGACGGTATGCGCTTGGCAAAGCCTGGAGATATGATAGACCTCAGCAAGGACGATACAGGGAGTTTGCCCAAGCAGATGTGGATATAGTGGGATCCAGTAGTCCGGCAGCTGATGCTGAAGTTGTCTTGGTAGCCATCGAGTTCCTCAGGCGAGTACTTAGTAGTGACTATACTATCAGAATCAATAGCCGTAAAGTGCTTAGAGGTCTTACAGAGAAGGCGGGAGTCCCAGATGAACTTGCCTTCGAGTCCTTTAGAGCCATCGACAAGCTTGACAAGATTGGACGTGATGGTGTAAAGGAAGAACTCCAGACTCGCGGCATCGGGAATAAGGAGGGCGAATTCCTACTAGATGCGATTGAGCTCCGAGGTAGTGGCATCGGCATACTTGAGAAGTTCGCGAAGCTCCTTGATGGTTCGGAAACCGGTGTAGAAGGAGTGAATGAGCTCAGGATGATGGCTGAGATCTTCGAGCAGAGCGGTGCAGAGGGATTCATTGAGTTCGACATGTCTCTTGCACGTGGACTCGACTACTACACTGGCCCAGTCTTCGAGGTTGAGTTCTTAGGTAAACCTAAGGTCGGCTCCTTGGGAGGCGGAGGTCGCTACGATCTCCTCATAGAGAAGTTTGGTGGACCGTCAACTGCAGCCACAGGAATCTCACTAGGCATTGACAGACTGATTGATGTACTCGTGGCGAGGGGTGAAGATGAACAGCTAGAGATTGGCCTGGACGTCTTTGTGGCCCCTGTGAAGAAACCCATGGTAAAATACGCTGTGGCGATTCAGAACGAACTGGTGAGAGCTGATATCTCGTCAGTTGTTGATGTCATGGACAGACCTCTCAAGAAGCTGCTAGAACAGGCTGACAGCATGAAGGCGAAGTATGTGATCATTGTCGGTCAGCGAGACCTTGAGAAAGGTGAGGTCAGCCTTCGGAACATGTCCACTAAGGAAACTGCACAGGTGAAGATGGACGAAGTAGCTGCCACGTTGAGCCGCCTAGTCAAGCGCGGTTGAGTAATGCCAGCCAAGCAAAGGCTTTTCTCACACCGTGCAAGAGAGCAGTCCGGGATTCATATGGTTCGGATGCCTGTAGTAGCTGGAAGATTCTATGAAGGAGAGGTGAAGCTGCTCAACGAGCGTATCAAGAACTGCTTCCTTAAAGGGCTTGGACCGGGTAGACTCCCTGAGGGGGACTTTGGGACTTCAAGATTCCTGAGAGCGGTCATAGCCCCCCATGCTGGGTACGTGTACTCCGGGATGCCTGCAGCTCACAGCTATCTAAGAATCTACGAGGATGGAAAACCAGACCACATCGTAGTCATGGGGCCGAATCACTACGGGACTGGCTCAAGGGTCGCTGTCTGCAATGACAATTGGGACACACCCTTGGGGACTGTTCGCTATGACACAGAGCTTGGCTCTGCCATAGTAGACGCCAACGAGCATGCAAAGAATGACTGCGTTGCTCACAGTAGTGAACACTCCATCGAGGTTCAACTCCCGTTCCTTCAGTTCATCTTTGGAGAGGACTTCAGCTTCGTTCCAATCAGCATAAGAGACCCGACCTACGATGTATGTGCATCGTTGGGTCAAACGCTTGCCCAGTTCGCAGATGAGATGGACATCTTGGTCATTGCGAGTTCTGACTTCACGCACTTCGAACCTGCAGAGAGTGCTAGGATAAAGGACAACCAAGCAATGGAGTACTTGGAGTTCCTTGATGCGAAGGGCTTCATCGAGTTCGTGAGAGGTCATAGAGTCAGTATCTGTGGAGCAGGCCCCATAGCTACGGCGATGGTATATGCAAAGGAACGGGGTGCGACACAGTTCAACGTTCTGAAGTACACCAATTCGGGCGATGTCACTGGCAATTACAAAGACGTCGTTGCCTACGTAGCAGCCGAGATCTTGTAGAGGACAAGACTAGTGTCCCTCTTCTTCAACATACTCGACTGCAGCGGACTTTGGTACATAGTCCGGTAATCCTACAGCTGACACCAAAGTCACTACCACTGATACACCACCAGCAAGTGCCAGACTCGATATGGAATCTCCACTGCTGTCGTACATCATGCCCCCGAGAATTGGACCTACCACGTAGGCAGCATTGCTGACTGCCCCAAATGCACCCATTACACTTCCATAGGCGGTCTGGTCGGTTAGGTCGGCAATCATCGCCTGAATTGTTGGACCCCTCATCGAGATCGCTACACCTAGTATAGCTCCCGCGACATAGAAGCCGACAACGTCCCTGGCCATCATGAATATGAACAAGGACATGGCCCCGATGAGAGTGCCTACCACAATGAGCCACTTCCGTCCGAACCGATCCGAAGCTCTACCAAAAGCGATGTTGCCAATGATTGTGATTATTCCGAGAACACCAAAGAAGATGCCAATCTGGAGAGGCGTGAACTCAAACCTCTGAACAGCATCCAGCATGAAGGCAACTTCAAGAATCCCGATTGAGAACATGTTCGCAAACATGGAAGTCGCCAGGACAGAATATGCTCTCTTTCTTCGGGAGAATACCTCACGAACTGGTACTCTGTACTTATCGTAGTCCTCCTCGGAGAACCTTCGTGGTGGTTCATGGACGAGAACATAGACGAGCAACAAAGTACCAAGTGTTACAACTGCTGCAACGACAAACGGTAGCCGAATGCCCAAGAACTCGGCGAGGATACCTCCAAGGGAAGGCCCTACGACGAAACCTACCATGTTTCCGGTGCTAAGATAGCCCATTGCCTTCCCACGATTCTCAGGAATTGTCATGTCAGACACAAAGGCATTAGCAGCAGGATAGAATCCAGCAGAGATTGCGCCCTCCAAGGCCCTTGCAAGAATCATCACAAGAATGGTTTCAGCGAAGGCATAGATCAGATTGGAGATTGCGAAACCAAAGAGAGCAACAAGCAGCACCGGCTTTCTGCCTACTTTGTCAGAGGCTCTGCCAAGCGGTCCAGCCAGCAAAATGCGAGTCAATGCGAATGATGCCGCGAGCACTCCAAGCTCTGTAGCCCCTACGCCCAACTCGACAATGTAGAATGGGAAGATTGGCGTGATTAATCCGAAGCCGATTTGCAGAATGCTCAAGGAGATAGCCAGCATCCAGACCTGATACATCCCAGTCCGCGAAACATCCTGAGGCAAATCGGTGATTTGCTCAGATTCGGCTGAGGAGTATTCAGTAGTATGGTCCATGGCACAGTCGCTCAGGGCGTCGCATCAGTGGCTCCTTTTCAGTGTTGCTGAGCAACCAAACACCGCTCACTTGTCTATGATGACGCGATTCACACCTTTGACCGCAGTCAGTGTTTCAATGACCCTCCCGGGCAAAGGATCCTGAGTGATGACCTTTAGACAGGGCTCCGGATAGATCTCGACATCCTCAGCAAGAACCTGTCGAATGGCAATTCCATATCCTGCAATAATAGACGTGACCTCTGAGAGAATCCCGGCATTCTCAGGTGATTCAACGTATATTGTGAGCACCCCATAACCGAGGACCTCTCGTACCTTCTCAAGAGAAGGACCGGCAGGTTGGAGCCGCATGAAGAACTGACATAGCTTGTCGTTTCGACAGATATCTTCGGTTGTGGCCCGGACAGTTCGTCGATCTATTCCTAGAGCGTCACCAATAGCCTTCAGTGGAATTCGTATTGTTCCGCATTTAATGACACCTGGCTTCTCGATGGTGAAGCCGTGCCGCACAATGGCCTGTGCCACTTTCAGTCGCTGAGGGGAATCATGGAAGTAATCAACAATCTCGCGCCACATTCCGCAGACCACCATCGCTGGGTCAATCTTGAAATCTGCTCCTCACTTGTTAGGATTCCTCCCATATAGAACTTGGGCACCTTGAAAATCGAAGGAAGGTCATCATCCACAAGTCCGGGAATCTGTGCTTCTAGGCAATCCATTTCTCGAAAAGCACTTCGTCAATGTAACCCTGAGGCATCGCGAAGTGACGGTCGCGCACTCCTACCTCTCTGTAGCCCATCGAATGATACATCGAGACGGCGATTTCATTATCTCTGAAAGTGCTCAGGACTATCTTCTCGTACTCGGCATCAACTCCGGCATATTCTGCCGCTTGCATAAGTGCGCGTCCGACCCCAATTCCTCTATACGCCTTGACTACGATTATTCCCAGCCTTGCTACGTGTTGTGAAGCCATCCACTCCTCGGTTTGCAGAGTTAGGTGACCAACATACTCGTCGTGCAACTCGGCCACAAGCATTACATCACGACTGTGAGCTGTTCTTTGAATCCAATTCACCCAATCGGCTACACTACTATTTGCATTGAAGGTTGGTAGCCATATTCCTTCGTCGATGACTGTGCTGAATCCACGGTGCAGATCACGCGCATCTGCAGGCACAGCATGTCGTACTCTTATGGTACGCCCATCCTTTGCCTCAAAATCCCATGTCTTCAAACTCCGACCTCGGCGAAGGTGCTGTCCAATTGGACAAAAAGGGTTTTGGTGTGACTAGGTACTGCTTGGCTGCCTATGATTCTCGAGAGAGCATCGGGATATCAACACGTTCTCCTGGTCGAGGAAGTGAGCAAGTGTAGACGCGGTCGAGCTCTATGTAGCCAGTGCTCTCATTGATTTCTCTGAACGTGCCCTTCAGTTGGAAAGCAGCTGGTTCCAAAGTCACAAGCGAAACCGCTACTCTTTGGCCATCGTTGATTCTCAGACCTCTTCGCTTCTCTGCATCTCGGTTCACTGAGATTCGGTTGCTTGACGCTGGAATCATTCCAAAGTTGGGGAAGATGACTGGGTAGCCTGCCTCGTCAACATAGGCCAATGCCTTGATTGCCGCCATCTGGGAGAAGCGTCTTTCCACGTTTCGAGGCATATTTCCCTCCTCGGTTTCGACCACAGGCACCTTGCGTTTCGCCAGTCGCGCCTTCAAGTAGGTCGATAGGACTGACAGCTTCGATATCTTCTGGTTCTGACCCACTGAAGTGGCTGTAGCTAGGCCAGCACTGCGTGCATTTGTGTACTGGTTGTACCTGAAGAATGGAGTCGTCGCTATGAATTCATAGACATCATCGCTCTTGTGGAAGGACTCGAAATCGGCCCGTATCATCCAGCTATCGAGATCTGTAGTCATAACCAAGAGTCCAAGTTCCGAGTTGCCCTCTTCGAGATTCCTTCGTGTCTTGTAGGTGAGGAAGTCCCCATACACCAAGGTGTTACCCTCATAGACCGTCCAAGAGGTCACAATGGCTGCGTTTGGTTCTCCCAGGCTATCCTTTGTCGCCATGAACTTCGGTGACTCGAAGATTGCCATTGTATCCACTAGTTCTTTGGGTAGTATGCTAGTCACAATTCGACATCTCCTTTCTGTCAACTATGCTGGCAGTTCTTTCTTTCTTAGTCATACCAGACCACACAACCTCAGGAAGGCCCTCGTCACGCGCGATATTGGCCAGTCGCTCCATTGTTTCATCTGAAACAAGCTCAGCGTCCTTCAGAGGATACTCCAGTTCAAAGAGGGCATACTTGTCTATGCACATCTTGTTGAACGCAAGCAAATCGAGCCTCGTTGCATTCGGCATGTTCTCAATGATGAACCTGGATATTGCTCGGATGTTGTCTTCACTGTCAGTATAGCCAGGTATGACTGGCGTTCGAACCCAAATGGGCAGCCCGCTCTCATTCACAATCCGGGCATTGCTTAGAACACGGTCTAAGGAAACGCCTGTGTATTCTAGATGCTTTTCTGGGTCCATCACTTTCAGGTCAAAGAGTACCATGCTCATAACGGAGAGAGCTTTCCTCAAAATAGACTCGCTGCAATAGCCACACGTATCGAGTGCAACTTCTACACCATGCTCTCTCAGCCCACGAGCCACCTCTATCATGAACTGAGCCTGGTAGGTTGCTTCTCCGCCTGAGAGAGTCACACCTCCCCCAGAGGTTGCGAAGAACACCTTGTCGCGTAGTAGCTCCTGCACCAGGGCCTCGGAGGTCCACTCCTTGCCCATGACCTTGATGGCACCAGTAGGGCATACGTCCTCACATTTACCACAAGTCTGACACAACTCGCGGTCAATCTCCATTCCATCCGATGTGAGATTCAATGCATTCTCGGGACATGCTTCTATACAAGCCTTATCTCCGATGCACTTCGTTGAATACCATACTGTCTGTGGTTTCGGGTCGATTGTTTCTATGTTATGACACCATGTACAACTGAGTGGACAACCTTTGAAGAACACAGTTGTACGTATTCCGGGGCCGTCCTCAGTTGAGCATCTTTGGATGTTGGTTATGAGTCCGCTTTGCATCATTAGAGGCTGTGCTCCGTCCTCTTGATTATCTCCTCTTGAAGCTCCCTACCAACCTGAGTGAAGAAGGCATTGTATCCTGTAACTCTCACAAGCAAATTGGAGTATGCATCAGGGTTCTTCTGAGCGTCCCTAAGTGTTTTGGAATCAATAACGTTGATTTGGAGTGCCGTCCCACCGACCTCGTTGTAGGCTCGAAGCAGTGCGGCCAGCTTCTCAACATGTTCAGGGGACCTTACCATTGATGGGCTCAATGTAATAGTGTGAGATGCACCGTTGGGAACAGTTTCTAGACCGAGTTTACCAACAGACCTCGCTGATGCTGTGGGTCCAGTAGAATCCATCCCTTGCACGGCGCCAACTCCACCTGAGAGGAACTCGCCTCTTCTGCGACCATCAGGAGTCGCAGATGTCAGGGGAGCCAGAGGGATATAGTAGTTCCAACTCAGATAGCCGGCTCGATAGCGCCGTCCAGTGTAGGGGTTGCTGTGTTTGAAGGCCTCAGTCGCCCAGTACATAGAGAGGTCCTTGGCTATGTCATCAACATAGTCTATGTCGTTGCCAAACTTCGGCGCCTTCGATCTCAGAAGCTGGCGGGTCTCTTCATAGCCTTCATAGTTGGCCTGAATCGCATCCATCAGCTCACTCATTGCTAGCCGCTGGTCTTCGTAGACCATCTTCTTGATAGCGGCCACAGAGTCGGCTAATGTTGCTATGCCCATCCCTTCCAGAGTGGTGAAGTTCCAATCAGTTCCTCCCTCGTTGATGTCCTTCCCTCGTTCTGCACATCCGTCCATGAGTGCACTCAGATAGGGAGTAGGTTGATACTTTGCTCGAAGCGTGTCAGCCATGTTACCTGCATCAACAAGGAGTTCGATGAGTGCAGAAAGCTGTGTCTTGACAGCAAGGCAGAACTGGTCAAACTCCATGAATGAGAGGGGATTTCCGGTTCTTGGTCCCACCTGGTCTCCGGTCTTCATGTCCCTTCCGTCGTTCAGAGCAAGTTCAACAGCTTTGGCCAGGTTGATGTTGACGTCGACAGTATCTGAACGGTCATTGCCCTGCATTGTGTTCTCTAGACATCCGACAATGCCATAGTCCCATGCGTCCTCTCGAGGAACTCCCTGCCATACCATACCCTCGATGCTATGTTCGTCGAAGTTCATGAGGAATGGAGAACCCTGTGCATTTGCCACCATCGCTGCCACTCTAAGGAGAAAGTCCTGGGGCGTGTTCCTATGGAGTCTAATGTTGGGCTTTGGCTCAAGGAGGTTCATCTCCTCGATGACTTCCAGAGCAAGCCAGGTAAGATCGTTCGTCAAGTCCTCACCGTCCTTGCCACACCCGCTAAGCGTGACTAGCTGACCGAAGCTCGAGTTGATGCCCTGGTTTATCCCCAACTTGGCTTGGTAGTCATATACGTAGTTGTGCTTGATCCAGTAGCAGTGAAGCAGCTCCTTGGCCTCCTCTCTGCTCATCTCACCTGTTTCTATGCTCCTCTTGTAGTATGGGTACACATACTGATCCCATCTACCATGAGATAGACCAGCCCCGGGATAGGATTCAGCAGCCATAACCAACATGTGAATCATCCACAGCCCCTGTAGAGCTTCCCAGAAGGTTTCAGGGGGATCCCAGGGAACCTTTTCGCAAATGCGTGATATCTCCTCAAGCTCAGCCTTACGGGCGGGATTGGTTTCCTTTTCTGCCAAGGCGCGAGCCTCGCGGGCATACCTTAGGCTCAGGTCTCTCGCGGTTTCACAACTAAGAATGAGCGACTTGACGAACTCCTGATGCTCAGGAGTGGCAGTTCTCGACAGTATCTGCTCGTACTCGGCAGCGATACCACGGAGGCCGAGTCGAAGAACCTTGGCATAGTTGGGGATTAGATGGCCGGGCACCGAGGATGCTGTGCCAACACCGAGATTGGTGAGCCGTGTTGCCTCTTTGAACCACTTGGACATCTCTTTGCTTCTTGCTTTGGCCTCCGACTTGTTCAGCGATTTCGACAGTGCCGTGTTGAAGTTGAATCCGACAATAAGCTCTCCATCAAGAATGGTGACCGGCATATAACGAATCATGACTTCATGGAAGAACATCGCCTTCCGCATAGCGAGTCCGTGATTCCAGTAGTCCTCCGGAAGTTCAACTCTGATGGCCATTGCCTTCAGAGTCTCGCTAACGGACGGGAAGAAGGGGTAGATGGCTGGTTCATTTGCCCAATCGTGATAGCTATAGACTTCGTCCCACTCAGTACCTGTTGTAAAGGCATAGGGCTCGTTTGTTTCCGAGCGTTTGTAGAAGGAGTAGAAGTGCCTGCGAAGTTTCTTCACCCGATCAGATACACTCTCGGAGAGAGACCATATCTTACTCGGGGCTGCTTTTGGCTCATCGGTTGTCATATCCTTGTCCCCATGTAGAGTCGGTGTAGCTAGTCCCTTTGGTCAATATAAGCCGATTGAATCAGCACCATGTTCAGTAGAGTACGAATGTACTACTGGCGCTAGCTTTAAAAACGGGGCCAGTCCTGTCGCCCCAGCCTGACCTACTGGTCGCTGGGTATCAGGAAGGCTCGACAATGAAGTCAACCAATAGACTCCTAACTGTCCTACTCCTCGCCATCGTTTTGGCTGGAGTCATTAGGATTCAACCACTTGCTGTGACAGATAGCAACGACTACAGAGCCCAACTGGATACGTCAAGCTCCATGCGTCTCGCCGGTTTCGACTCACAGAATATCTCAGTGAGTCTTGTCGGCCCCACAAACAGGAGTGGAGTGTCTGGAACATTCAACATCACGCTCGACATAACATCTGATTTCGGAACTCTAAACACAACGCTGTTCATTGACGACTCAATCTACTCGGCTTACAACCAGACAGCATTGACTCCAGGCACTCAGAACTTGACTGTGAATACAGGTGGTCTAGCCGAGGGCAATCTCAATTTCACGGTACTCTTCGAATACATGAATATGACTTGGGATGAAAAAGAAACGTATCACCTAGTCTACTTCGTCGACAACAGTCTTCCGAACTTTGAGGTAGACCTCCTAACGCCAGCCAACGAAAGCACCTTGGTTGATACAGCCAACCTGGATCTCAACATTACATCAGACTTCGACTTCATCAACTTCACACTGCTAGTAGATGGAGTTGCATACCCTTCGTATGATGCTGTTCTGATTACTGCGGACAGTCAGACGGTCAACGTTGACACAACGACTCTTAGAGAAGGATGGTTGAACTTCACACTCGTATTTGAATACGCCATTGTCAATGTGCAGGAGGTCCATCTTTACTATCTGGCGTTTCTGGTGGACAATGACGGACAGCCAATCACGCTGACCCTAGTCTCTCCGACCAACCAAAGCCAAGTGGCAGGTGTCTTCAATCTGACCGTGGAGATTGCATCAGACTACGGAGTCGTGAACCTCACTCTGTTTGTGGATGAGGTCATTGAGTACTCGCAGTACAACGAAACTCTCCTTCCATACGGAGTGCACGACCTTACCCTTGACACGCTAGTACTTGATGAAGGACTAAACAACTTCACGGTGTTCTTGTGGCACAATTCGGAAACAATATCCTACTACTACGAGTTCATCGTCAACAACTACGGGGCTCCGACTGTAGTCATCCTATCTCCTGCCTTGGATGCAACCTTCACAGGAATCCAGGCGCTGGAGCTCAACATTACGTCAGGACAGGGTTCTGCTAATCTCACCATCAGAGTGGATGGCGTTGTGACTCCAGAGTACAACTCCACGCCCGTTTCTGCGGGGGTTGACCTCTACAGCATCAACGGAAGCAGGTACGAGAACGGATTCCACACCGTGACCGTCATTGTGAAGACAGCAGAGGGACTTGAGGGTTCGGCTTCTCGACAGCTATTCTTCCTTGACCACGTTAGGTTCTATCCGAGAGGAGTCACGAACTACGACGAGATATCGGGCAATCAGACTATCGACTTGCGAATCGAAACTCCATACGAAAACGTGACGGTGTCAGTCTATGTCGACGATGTCCTGGTACCTGAATTTAACAATGTCACCCTTCCTGCAGGTGATTCGCAAATCTCGTTTGACACAACGGTCTATAGCGAGGGTGAACACAATGTCACATTCTGGGCATACAGTACTGGTGGATACTCTTGGGAGTACAATCTGATTCTGGTTGTGAACAATCATGGTGCTCCAACAGTCAAACTCGTGGGCCCGTCGACAAATGTTGTCGTTGGAGTCACAACCTTCACAGTTGAGGTCGAGAGTACTTGGGACACTGTGAACCTCACCGTCTTCGTTGACGACATTGAGGTATCTGCGCTTGTAGGTCTCATAGTAGATGTTGGTGAGATCACCTTTGAGATTGACACCAACGCATATAGTAAATGGGAGCACACGGTGAGGGTCTTGGTGACTACGGAGGAAGGACTCACCGGAGAGGCTGAGGAAGTGTTTGGTTTCGCCAACATCAAGATTGAAGAGATTGCAAGTATAGCAGTAGTACTCGCAATCGGATTCGCAATACCCCTCAGGAGATGGAGAGGTGGCGGCAAGATTAGGGCAGTCTTGATTGCTGACCTTCTCTTCATTGGCGTGGTTGCAGGACTGTTCCTGGTGCTTGGAATAAACTCAGTCGCATTTGCCTTGTGGCATATCAACTTCGCTAGCATCTGGGCAATTGGGGCAGCATTCATCTTTACGAACTGGCTGGTCCCAATGGCGATAGAGTCTGAGGAGATGGAAGGCTAGGCCAGTCTGGTGACTGGGAAGTTTCTGTACATCTCGGACTTCCATTTGGTGAAACTTGAGTACCAAGATAGTCTGTCCTGAGGTACTAGAGTGAAGACTGTTTGAGCCTTCAGTTTGGAAGCAACCTTCGCCGTCCTGCAGACGACAAGTTCAGCGTGCTCCTCACCCTTCACAGTCGTGTCAGCAACGAATCGGGCGGCCTTTCCTTCGATCACGACTGCTCCAACACCCACTAGCCTGTCATCGCTGTGGTATTCCTGAAGGATCCCAGGCTTTTTGTTTGTGACTATTTCTCTGACAACCTCTGCTAATTCCCCGGGATATGCAAGGTTGGAGAACCTCATGCTCTTTGGCAGACCTGGCGTCGGTGGAAGAACGACGGTCTTCACCTTCTTTGATTTCTTGATGGGTACCTTGCTGGGCTTGGTTTCTATCCTCATTACCCAGTAACGTTTGTGATAATCAACCTTCATCCAGTAGTTGTAGGCCTCAGGTGGTGTTGTAGCCACGATTCTTCC
>JBHLPB010000033.1:0-14028 GCA_048939905.1 Promethearchaeota archaeon | reverse complement strand
AGTGTCAAACAGAGGATTGGTACCCAGTGTGGAAACGGGATGCCCAATCTTTCTGATATGGCTCCCACATCATCGAAGTGGTCAAGCTGTACCGATGAAACACAACTGCCAAGCCCTAATGAGGCCGCCGCCAGTGCCATGTTGTGCATCATCATCGAACCGGCAATTACGGCATGTCTTGGAGACGACCATCCGTAGACTCCACCTGTCCCTCTGAGTGTGGGCTGACTATTGCCCACGTGGGTTTGATCAATTGCAAGCACGAGGATAACTGGCGCTCCATTGGTTTCAGGCTCACCTTTGATATACTCAAAGCGTTTCCCAGTAATGAGAATGTCAATTGTTCTCTCCAGACTGACTTTCGATTCAATGTAGTCTAATCGTCGCTCAAGCTCTTCGCGTGGAGTCACGCGTCCAAACAGCTCTTTGCTTCGATCAACGGCAATCTGCCCGATGAACCTCTGTGTATCCTTGTCCCGAACGACAACGACTCGCCAAGGTTGTTGATTCTCTGCGCTAGGAGCATAGCCTCCTGCTTCGATTATCTTGTATATTGCCTCGTCAGAAACATCTCTTGACGTATCATAGTCCCTGATGGCCCGACGGTGTTTAATCATCCTAATCGTTTCATTGTCCTCCACGAGATACTCTCTCCGTCCAATGCTGCGATATATGAGGGCCTCAAACTAGGGGACATAAATCATTAGCGGAATGATACTGAGAAGATGCGCTTCTTGTCCAAGAACGCGTAGTGGTTCAATCTACTTCCGGAACCAAGTATGACCACTTGTGGCGCCTTATGATTGAACGCGACTAATGGCAGCGGAGAGAATCTCTTCACTGCACTGACATTACCTAGGGTATCGGAGCGTCCTGACCATCATACTTCACATGGAATCCAGTATCGAGATTGACGCTTTCCTTGAGGATTCTCCCGCTTGCCACGACTCGCTGAACTTGATTGGTCCCCTCGTATATCTGCAAGAGTTTGGCATCCCGTACAAGTTTCTCTACAGGATACTCCTTGACATAGCCATATCCACCAAAGATCTGAACGGCATCAATCGCGTTCTGCATTGCCGCGTCAGCCGCGAAGAACTTCGCTAGGGCTGAATCCTTGGAGTTGTCGATTCCATGATCAGCAAGCCACGCAGCATATCTTGTGAGGTAGCGAGATGCCGAGGTTCGCGCAGCCATGTCCGCCAACATGAAGCCAATTCCCTGGAATCTCCCTATCGACTGTCCAAACTGATGCCTTACATTCGCGAACTTGGCGGCTTCGTCCAGAGATCTCTGCGCCACGCCTGTGGCAATCCCTGCGATTCCTGCTCTCGTCTTGTCTAGGGTCATCATGGCGATCTTGAATCCTTCCCCTTCCTTTCCTACAAGACAATTCTTGGGGACTCGAACATCCTCAAAGATGACCTCCGACTGGACGGAGTTGAGCTGCCCCATCTTGTTTTCGACGTAGCCTATCTTCACCCCCTTGCCCTTGGGAACCATGAAGACAGAGAGGCCCTTGTGTTTCAGTTCGGGCTGGGTAGACGCGAACACAGTAAATAGCGAGGCTTGTGGCGCATTCGTAATGAAACATTTAGTCCCATTGATTACATATTCGTCACCATCACGCACAGCCCTTGTGGCAACTGCCGCGGCATCTGAGCCCGCCTTCCGTTCTGTTAGGCAGAATGCTCCAAACTTAGCGTCCTTTCCAGTAATCAGGGGCTCCACATACTCTTTCAGTTGATCAATTGTTGCACCAATAATCAGCGGAGCAAAGGCGAGATTGTTGCACAAGATCGTGGTTGCGACTCCCGCGCATCCGTAACCTGTCGCCTCAGATACCAGCGTTTCCGATAGGAGAGAAAGACCTGGCCCTCCCGCCTCCGGTGGGATATGAAGGTTCATCAGACCTGCCTCATATGCCTTCTGAACCACGTCTTTGGGAAAGTCGTTCCGTTTCTCAAGCTCATGAGCACGTGGAGTGACGTGTTCACGAGTATAGTCCTTAGCTCTCTCAAACAGCTTCTGGTCCTTTTCAGATAGTGAGAAGTCCATTGATTGTCCACTCGCCGCTTTGGGTTTCAATACCTCTATAAAACCCCTTTGAAGTGTTAGTTGCACGTTTCTTTGATTCCATTGGTTAGGGTTTTTATATTCGAAGTTCTCCGGGCGAAGCATCCAACGGATGGTGGAAAGCAAAAGTGCCGATTAGGAATACGCAGATAGTCAGTGCAGCTCAGACGAAGTTTGGGAATCTGCAAGGCATAACGCTCCGTGAGATGTTCGCAGAGGCAGTTGATAAGGCCACTGTTGATGCAGACATCCCCAAGAAGGATGTTCAGGCTGTGTTCGTAGGAACGTTCGTCCCAGAGATGCTGGTCCATCAGGGTCATACAGCTCCTCTCCTCGTAGACTATGCCGGTCTACGGGGGCTTCCTGCAACGAGGCACGAGGCCGCTTGCGCTTCTGGGGCCACCGCACTGCGGTCCGCTATTATGGCCATAGAGTCCGGTATCTACGATACCGTTCTTGTGGCTGCCGCAGAAAAGATGACATCAGTGACAACGAACAAAGCAACCGAGGCTCTAGCCGCAGCAGCAGATGACGAGTTTGAATCGAGTTTGGGACTCACGTTTCCCGGTGTGTTTGCAATTGCCGCTGTTGCGCACATGCAGAAATTCGGCACAACTGAAGAAGATATGGCTCGGGTCGCTGTAAAGGCCCACAAGAACGCCTCGACGAATCCTCTTGCTCAGTTTCAGAAAGAGATTGCATTGGAGAAAGCCATGACACCTCGCTATATAGCATGGCCACTGAAACTCTTCGACTGTTCTCCCATTTCAGACGGCGCCGCGGCGATTGTCCTGACTTCCAAGGAGAAGGCCAAGGAATACACAGACGTCCCAGTGAACGTGGTTGGAACAGGACAGGCTTCTGCATCAATGAATCTATGCGATCGTTCTGAGCTTGCGTCATTCGAGGCATCGGTCGCGGCTAGCAAGGCCGCCTACAAGATGGCCGGACTCGGTCCTGAAGACATGGATTTTGCTGTAGTCCATGACTGCTTCACAATCGCCGAGATCATAGCCAGCGAAGATATAGGCTTCTTTGAGCCAGGTGAGGGTGCAAAGGCCGTCCGGGATGGTGTCACCGCTTTAGACGGTGATCGGCCCATTAACCCCATGGGCGGTCTGAAGGCTGTGGGACACCCCGTGGGTGCTACAGGAGTGAAACAAGCTGTTGTTGTTTATCGGGAGCTGATAGGAGATGCTGGTGCGAACCAAGTCGCCAAGCACGACACTGGTATAATGCACAACTTTGGCGGAACCGGAGCCAGTTGCGTAGTCAATATCTTCAGGAGGGCGGACGCATGACTGAGAAACCGACAGTTGAGCAATACTTGAAGAACATAGAGGCACATGACTTTCAGCCATTCAGGTGCGTTGACTGTGGTACAATCATAGCCCCTCCCTCGGGGACCTGCTACAGCTGTGGTGGCAATAAGATGGAGTGGGCCCGAGTGAGTGGAAAAGGATCCCTCGTGTCGTTCACAGTCATTCACGTTGCTCCAGATGAGTTCCAAGAAGAAATACCCTACTTCATTGCGATTGTAGAGCTGGAGGAGGGAACTCGAGTCACAGGTAGGTTGCAGGGATTCGACTCACTGAAGCCAGAGGAGGTCAGCCTCGGGACTCCTGTCGTACTGGACTACGAAATCGGCAAATCTGGAAAGACGTATCTCTCATTCCGACCGAAATGATGATACTCTCGGTCTTGCTTCCATGTAGGAAGCGGGTCGAGCTAGCGGAGGTTGTGAGGATTGGTAGAGAAGAAGTATAGGGATCTCCTGCACGTGGAGTTTCCCCCTTCAAAGATGACATTCAATCAGCGTGCAGGTGGAAATCGTGCCTTCTATGACAAGCACCTTCTGGAGGCGAATCTTCCACCGACAAGTGGAGTGATAACTGCCGACAAGACTCTCCTGAAGTCGTTAGGCGGTGTCCTTCCTGATGAAACCAAAGCGATCCTCAAGGATACCGAATTCGTGAATGTCTTTGGACGAGTGGTTGAACAAGGCCATAGCGGAGTCACATGTCTTCAGTACCTTTATGTGTGGGATTATCAAGCTGTACCGGCGCATGAGGCTGACTATGAACCGGTCTTCGTATTCATTGACCATGGTCAAAGATATGCGATCTACGATTTGGTACACTATTGCTCACGCCGATTGGACCTTGCCCATCCCGGTGCAGATGGTCCTGGCCTCAGGATGGTTCCAGGCTGGCATTCATTCTTACCTGACGGAAAGGTCCCATCTGGGTCATTGGATAGGGGCCTGGAAGTTCATCCTCTGAGCGATCAACATCTGGAAACCTGGTGGTCAATCCCAGACGAGGAGCCTAGGCTCAAGATTCACGAGTACGTACGAGACCCCTTTCTACTCGAAGCCCCAGGTCACTTCATGGAGAAACCAGACGAGAATGCACGGACCATTTGTTGTACTTTCCTAGAGATTGAACGAGCTCTCCAAGAGTTCGACGACCCTCGTGTCGGGCTTGTTGAGGGGATGAAACGTGCATTCGGCAATTGCGTAGGTCTGTTGGCGCTCCACCGGCTTGTGGCATATGTCCAGCTCCTGAATGAGATGAACAACGTCGGGTTGGTGAGCATGCCCGCTCCGCTCGGCGCAGGATTCAACATAGCATCAATCGGGGACAAGTTGCGCGACGGTTTTGTGTCGATTACCAAGGCGGGCAAGTCTTTCTTCGATGGCATGGGCTCTGTGAAAGATGATGATGCCGCCAAGAAGAAGGCAGGTCCTAGCGTGAAGGACTCTATCGTCTAGCCATCCTAGACGTCTTTCTGACGTCTGAGCTTGTCAGAGACCCCTGACCAGTCCACTCGGACAAGCGCATAGACGGCGAGAATCACAAGTAAGAACCCGGCGACCTCGACAGACTTAGCTACAACATTCGTGGGGTCCAAACCTCCAAAGAAGTCACCAATCCAAGAAAGACCAAGTCTCCCGGTCCATGCAATAGCTACCAAGAACATCGATTTTCCAACGAGCTGTGGCATAGCCACCTTCCACCAGGGGTACTTTGCTGCTCCAAGCGGGACGACCAGCACGTCATCAGGGATAGGAGTTGCTGCTAGGAACCACAGCACAAGAGGAGTGAATCGTGGATACTGCTGAACGAAATCCCTGAAGTTGGTCCTCTGCTCCCTCTCAATGAGAGAACCTCCTCCATAGCCTACTGCGTATCCGGTCATTTCGCCAAGCATAGCCCCGAATCCTGAAACAAAACCCACAAGCCAGGGGTCAAAAAGGAATTCATTGGTCAAGCCGTCCCTGAGCCCACCCAGAATAAACGGCACTCCAACATAGGGGAACGGGAATAGTATGGTCGCATTTCCAATGAATGATATCAGGAGCGTCCCTTGATATCCTGCAAACGAAGTGAAGTCAAGAAGCCAATCGTAAGCAGCAGTGAAAGGACTCACAGCGTCAGGAAATCCGATGATGACAATCCAATAGAGAACCACTGCTGATGCCGACAAAATCAACAGTTTTTCAGATGTTCTCATTCTGCGGACGACCACCACGGGCCATGGCTTGCTAACGAGTTAAGAAGGTTGTTGATTGCACGTACGTATCCACAATATATTACTCGAAGTTTAGATGTTGACCTTAAGTGCAAGAACATCTACAGATGGACAGTGAGGGCCACATGAGAATCAGTCTCCGATATGGTGAAGGGTTTCTAGAGATAGACAGTGGCACTTTATCAACCATGGAGGAGATTGCTCCTAAGACCGCCATTGGTCACACTGACCTTCCCACCGAGTTGGATCGAGTTCTGATGGCTCCTTTAGGTTGTGATGCACTCTCAACAGCAGTCAATGATGACGACTCTGTAGCAATTGTTGTTGAAGGGTCAGTTCTTCAGCAGACAGCAAGAACACTTGTTGAAGCAGTCCTGTCGAATCTGTCTCTTGTGTTAGAGCCCGAACAGATTACCATTCTTGTGTCCAACACAAGTGACCGACCAGCCGACCCAGCAAAGTGGGATGCTTCCCTCGGCGCTCCGATGTCTAAGGGCCACTCTCTCATTGTACATGATTCTCTGAGAGCGAGTCAGCTTGAAGAGATTGGAACCACCCCTACTTATTCAACGCCAGTCCTGCTGAATCAGCGATTTGTTGGAGCAGACTTCAAGATTGGTCTTGGCAACATCTTACCAAGCCTGTTCACAGGAGCAACCGGGGGAAGGATGGCCGTTGTGCCGGGTGTGGCTGGAGCGAAGACCATCAGCCGGAATCTCAGACTCTTGGCCCGCACCAACTTTTCGATCTTCGACGTTTCTACACCTGCAAACATCGACATGGCAGAGGCCTGCAATATGGCCGGGCTCAATTTCATTCTCAATATAGTTGAGGACTGGAAAGGTACTGTAGCTGAGGTGGTCGCTGGGAGCCCCATCGAAGCTTGGGAGCAAGGAGTGTCTATTGCACAGAATCTTGCGAACGTGTCTTTGGGCCAAAGGTATGACATAGCCGTCGTGAGCGCTGGCGGTTTTCCAGGTGACGCCACCCTCTACCGTGCGGTTGAGGCCCTCAATGCAGGGTTCCAAGCAACTCGCCGTGATGGTGTCATCATGCTGGTGGCCGAATGCGGCAGGGGCGTAGGGCCTGATGGATTCCTGAATGGGGTGTCGCGCTCTGGCTCGGAGAAGGACCTGCTCCTTACAGTCGAGCCTGGTTTTGAAGTAGGGATGGAGAGGGCACGATACTTGCTGAGGGTCTTGGAGTCCCGCAGGCTCATTCTTTGTTCAAGGCTACGCTCTTCACTGGTTGAAGAGAGCATGCACTGCATTCCTGTGAGTGATCCAGAAGAAGGCCTCGAGGTTGCACGTGAGCTGACAACTCCTCGTGCTCGAATAGCAACTTTCGTAGACGGAACTCGAACTGCTCCTCTGATGAACTGAACACAGAGAATACAGTCTGGTCTGCTGAACACCTACTTTGACTTCTCAAAAAGAGCATCTGCAGCCGCTATAGCGTCCTTTGCCTCTTTCTTGGAGAACTTCTGAAGCTCCCCAGCTTTGGCAATCCTCACCAGGACCAAAGCATCCTTCTCTTTGGGCTGCATCTCCCACGTCATCTCATAGTCTGGGTGTTCGTTTACGAACTGGCCTAGCATCTCTATCCATGTATCCTTGACGTCCTCAATATCTGCGTAGAGAAAATCCATTAGAGGAATCGAGATTTCTACCTGGAGAACGCGATTGTTCATGATGAAGTAGTTGTCAATGTTCCATGGCAATGCAGAGTTCTCCAAACGTCGGCTTTTCTGTTCGATTGATAAGTCTTGTTGACTCAAACAAGGAGTGCTCGAATGAGCCTAGTCTGAGTCGCCCTTCTCCTTTGAGATTAGGTCTTCAACTTCCCTCAAGAACTTCTCTTCTTCGGTGAGATCCTCTTCCCTTTCGGCGGGTGGTTCTTCCACCGGTTCAGGTTCAACTACTTCTTCGACCTTCTCAGGCTCCTCCACTTCCACGGGCGGCACAGGTTCGTCGATCTCAGGAGTGGTCTTCACCTCATAGATGCTCTCATCCTCTTCGTCGGCAATCCCCATTCCCTGTCGCTGAAGCACAGTATGTATACTGATTGGGTAGATGGCACCCTGGTCCATGATTCGGAGGATGATGTCGAATGCTTCCGCCTCAGTGCTCTTGAGCTTGTTCGCCGCTTTCGTAAGGATGTCCCGTACTAGAAACTCGTTTCTGCCATACAAGTCTTTGATCAGATTCACTATCTTCTTCTCGGATCCCTTCAACCTCACCTTGGGGTCGATGTAGTGTGGAAGCATCCAATCATAATTGAACGCGGTATTGAGATTCGATACAACCCACTCGGGGTCAAAGCAGTCAACAAGACCGGTCCACCCCTCAAGTTCAGACTCGTACTGATCTTCGAAGATCTCAACGAAGAACTGAAGTCTGTCTCTTAGACGTGAACTCATTTCTCCCTCGACAATCATTATACCGATAATGTACCTGCCACTGTAGCTGTTCAAACGGAGTCCTTGATAGTTAATCTCCTCGAGGGAACCCTGGACCCCATCCCCTTTGATCTCTCCATAAACGCTAGTTATTGCAGCAATGAAACCACTGATGAGGTCCGGCTGGATTCTGCTCTGTGCAAAAGGATGGTAGAACACGCAAGTCCCTCTGTCAGTGTAAACCGCCATGAAGTGTTGTACCATTTCGAGTTCCATGAACGCCTCCAATTGTTTCTCTAGGGCAGATTTTGCGGCGAATCGTCTGGGTTGAAGTTTGCCCTTCCAAAGGGACCTCGTTCCAACGACCACGAACACTACCGCCAGAAGCGCCAATACTAGTGGCTGTTGTATCAAGAAGAGCAGGATTCCAAGGATGTTCTGAGGAGTCACACTGACCGGTGCCATTTCAGTAGATGCCGGCCACTCTTCCCGGGATCCTGCGTACTCTGCCCACACATAGGCACCTGTCGCACTAGCAGGCACATCTATGTTGACCTCTGCCACACCATCTGCGTCAGTTTCGTCTGATCTAAAGACCAGAGTAGTATCTCCGTCTGTAACGTTGAATCTAGCATAGACCGTTATGGTCAATCCTGCGATCGGCACGCCGCTTCTGGATGCATTGACGGTGACTGGGATTACATTGCCGATAATGTCGGTATCAAGATCTACCAACATCAGCAAGGTGTGGACCTTGGATAAGATTGTGAGATTTCCCATCCTCCGAGTCGAATTGCAGTTCAGGGCTGAAGCTATGATTTCAACCGTGTAGCTGCCAGGAGGATATGATGAGCTCAACCAAAGTCCATACCTATAGGTGGAAGTAATCGCGTTGTAAGGCATGGAGTAGTTGGTGCCATCGAACTTGAGCGTTACATCTCCCCAATTCACTGCTGAAGCGTGAAAGTCATCTTGGATGGTGGCAGATATCCAGACTGTTTCATTCTCATACTCCTCGAATACGTCAAGGAATTGCAGGCTCAAGGATACAGGGAGCACTTGAATTTCCCATTGAGTCACATTGTCTTGATAACCGAGCTTCTGAACAGTCAGGGTGAGGGTATAGTTGCTGACATCCAGACCGGTACTTAGTATCGTGGCTCTGCTCAAGCCAGGTCCTATTGGAGTCCAGGACCAACCGGTAACTGTCCATCCGCAGACGATATCATCAATCAAGATTGGCGTACTGTCCCTACCGTCGCGGAGTGTGACGTCGAGTGTCAACGAATCATCCCAATACATAGAGAATGTTGCACTCACGCTGACAGTAGTCGGAATGCTTGTGACGTCTAGGGTCAACAACAGCGAGGAAGTTTCGTAGCCTGATCTAACGACAGTCAGATTCACCTCGTGAACTCCCAGCATCATTACTGGGCCTATAGCAATCTCATAGGTTCCATTGGCAAAGCTAGTAGCTGGATACAATGTTCCATTTACTAGGGCACTTACCGAAGCGTCATCAGTGAAGGTGCCGTTTGCATAGGTAACATTGACTCGGAGAATTCGAACCTCATCATACAGGACTGAGTTCCCGTCCCAGCTGCGCTCCACGACCAACTGAGATGCACTGACTGTCACGTTGATGTTTAAGGTGGTATTGAATCGCGCTTCGTACCCGTAGAGCCATGCAACAATGTCTGCATTGTGTAGACCCGGTCCTAGATTCCATCCGGGAATCGATGTAACCCACATAGACCCACTGAATGTGAGATTGTATGTGCTTCCACCTATAGTCACATTGACTGTGGCCGAAGCAGGCACGTCGCCTCCAGAGTATTCATAGTCAACTGTAAGATTGAGCGCGTGGTCATAGTCTATGGTCACATTTGCCGGTTCCCAAATGACCGAGACGGAGGTTATAGTCTCATTTATGGTGAATGAGGCGGTGTCAGTGGCATGATTATACCCTGCTTTGCTTATATTCACGAGTACGTTGTGAAATCCCAAGTCGAATGTGTTGTTGAACTCTATCCAATAGGTCCCATTCGTACCATGTAAGAAGGTAGGCATACCATTGATATTGACGTCCAACTGATCGGCATCTGGGATGCGTGATCCATCTCTATCATGAGTGTAATTGACACGGAAGATGGAGTATTGTGTCCAGTCAAACGTGTCGGATATCCATTCAAGCTGCAGACTCGTCTGATGAGTCAAGGTAACAGTAATGTCAATGGACCTGTTTTCGATAGCAGGACCTAAAGCGTATACTGTGAGTGTGTCAGTACCACTATCATTATTGAGGGTGTTAACAGACACGTCCCATGTTCCGCCGCCTAAGTCGGTCATGGTGTCGTTCACGATGGAACGGTAGGAGTAGGTCAAGACCGCATCAGGACTGCTGATTCCTGCAATGTTGAAAAGGTCATCAAATTGCACTGTAACTTGGAAGCTGCTATCCGTGTTGGCATAGATGGTGGTAGGTGTGACAGATGTCAATGATGTGGGATAGAATACGGTCATCTGCTTCGTGAGCAGGCCTGCTTCCGTGCCGTTGGACCAAAACACCTGGATTAGAAATGTACCGTTGTCCGATGCAGTACTAACGTCCCACAGGTAGTGAGAATTCCCTCCAGAAACGCCTCCCAGCGATGGTGCGTATACGGTCGAACCGTCATGCATAATTGTCAAGTTTGTGGTACCTGTATTAACACCGCTAGCAGCTTGGTCTTCGATCGTCGAGTTTATGTCCATATCTACCAGAATGTTGGATTCGGCCAGTAGTTCGCTGTCGTCAGACGAATCATATGTGCGGATGTCCGTGACGTAATTGTGTGCCTCGAAGGTCAGAGTCCAAGTTTCACTTGTCATACTTGAACATGTGACGTTGTAAGTTTCGCGAGTATAGAAGGTATGATTTGATGGGCTACTGCTATTGTAGAGTCCAGTAGCGACCCAGTCAATTGGGACAGACACGTTCAGATACCGGCCTGTTACGCCGGCAACCACCAGATACGATGTGGTTGTCGTGGCGTTCCAGTATATGGGTCCGCCCGAGGTCTGTGCTTCCCAGTTTGCGCTTGAAGCTGCATCTTGCCTGTACCAAATCGTGAGATTGTAGTACACATTCAATGATTGATTGGAGTTGAGTTGAATTGCCGTGATGTCTTTGTTCAAGTCTGTTGTCCAGGTGAAACCTGTTGTCGACGTTCCATTCACCTTCAGATCTACCTCAGCGGGATCTGAATATACCCATGCAGACCCTGCTATTTGGTTCCAAGGTGTGTAGGTGTAGTTCAAAATGGCTTCACGAAGAGTCAAATCATTCCCCCAGGAGTCACCATCTGTGTTGTGTCTACGTGACTCGAAATCTCCAGTTGCTTGTTCGAAGTACCAACGTATCTCTGGATATACCCCGGCGAATTCTATCAGAAGACTCCCGTTGATGACGACCCAGTAGACGCTGTTCGCCGTCAAGATGGCCGTGTCCGTCATATTCGCCCATGTTCCACCTGGTGACACATCAGGAACCTGAACTCTCGGTGTTATATTCGTTGAGCCGTCTGAGTAGTCGGAACGCACCTCGAAGTAGGCGTAGTTCTGTTGCGCTGGGAAGTAGCTTGGTGTATCATAGAGGAGAGTGAAGTTCTCTAGTCTACCGTCATGACTCAGATTGTAGAATCCCTGCGCCAACTGGTCATAGTAGAACGAGGAGAGGGTATCATGTTCATATATGCCGAAATTGTTCAGATCCGCAGTAGGAGTTGAGCTTGAGCCGACAACCTCCCTTTCCGGAATCGCTGTGAGATTGTCAACGTCCATCACCACTCGATAGAGCGTCCATCCGGGTTCTTGGAACCCAGATATGTCAATTAGACTACTATGTGTTGCAGTATCAGCATACGAGTTGACGATTGATGCGGTCTGACTGTCGACTACTCTGCTCATATAGATGACAGCCTGAGCATCATCGCCGGCCCCACCGGCAGATGCAGTGCGAGCAGTCACATCCTGGAATGAAACACCCTGTTCTATCAAGACCGCTTTGTGTTGTGGAAAGTCTGCCGCTGGAACGTTGGCCAACAGGATAGTCAGTGCGATTAGTGCACTCAGGGCGGCTCTCTTCATTCTCTTCCCTCTAAGCTGATGCATAGGTAATTGGACATCTGCGACGCATCATGCTTTCTATTGCTTGTTGATAAGAATCGGAATGCACATCCGGCTTTATGCTCACCGTTCAGAAATGGTCTCCGATTTTCCAACACCTTCGAAGGTTTCCTCGCAGATGCGTTTATAGCGTCCTATCTGTCGGCATCTTGGCTATATCAATTAACTGCGGGTGTCGCTCCTCTATTTTTCGGTAGGCTCACCTGTTTCGTAGACAATGACCTTCTTCCTTCCCAACTTCACCTCTGAGAAGCTTCGGTCGAGCTCAAGTATGTTCTTGACTAGCTTGTTGGCTTTCTTAGGTGGTATCCCTGAGATATCGGCAATCTCAGCACGGGTCAGCCCCTGAGGATTGGTAAAGATGAGTGACTTAATACCTTCTGCTTCACTACTGTCAGGTCCCACAATGACCCAATCAGTTTCAAACCTTTTGAGGGTGTTAGGCCAATCAAGGAGTTCGGTTTCATACTCCTTCTCAAACGCCTCCACCAACGATCGAAGCTCAGTCTTTGCAGTATTGTCTACTATCTCTCTAGCAACAACAGCGCCGATTAGTCGCCTTCCACCATAGAAGTAGAGTTGCAGATCGTGAATGTCGACGGAGGATTCTGAATCCTCGGCTAGTTCAAGTGCTCCAACGAGCTCCTCTTGAGCCAGGAAACTGATGGCTCTGACCTGGTATGCCTCGGGACTTGATTCAAGTTCCCGTACGAGTATGTGTTTTCTGTCACCGAGATTGAACAAAGTGCAGAATTCCGCTTTGACATAGAATGCTAGCTGCTGAAGTATCGAGGCGGTGTCGCGAACTCTTGCAGCAAGCATTCTTCTGCGCCGCCTTAGAGTCACACCACCTATGGCCGCCACGGAACCAGCGACAATCATCAGCTGAACAATCGGGTCTCCGAGCAGTCCAAGGAGAGGATTGCCATCCATCTGATTGACTGTCACAATCCGGGCTTCGCTCTGAGCGGCCCATGCAACTCTTGAGGTGCTCGTTACTGCTTGCACTTCAACTAGGGCGGCTCCCACAGGAAGCTCAAAGCCTACTTGTGCCGTTCCATCACTGCCAGTCACACCCGTCATTGTCATTTCGTACGTGGCCCCCTCACGAGGAGTCACGGTAAAGACAAACCTGACGTCTATTCCAGAAACAGCAGTTTCCGAATCAGTCACTGTGACTGTCACCATGACATCATCGCCCTCTGTTCCCTCATCAGTACTTAGTGCAATAGCCAACGAGTAGATTGCCTTATCATGGATCAGAAGAGTGGCATTCTGCGATGCGTCATCACAGTCTATCGCAGTGGCAGAGAAAGTAATCTCGTATTCGCCTATCGGGATTGATGTTCTCAGCCAGACCTCGACAGTGTACATACGGGTTGCGGCCTCATATTCCATGGAGTACTTTGTACCTCTGAAGCTCATCTCCACATTGGCCCAAAATACTGAACGGTCGTTGTGCGTATCATTGAGGTAAGCAGAAACTACAATCGTTTCGTTTGTGTATTCAGCAATCTCACTATCAACTATCAGGGATGTTGGGAGGGGCAAGAGCTCTAGTATGAGCTCCTCGTATACTTCCTCGTGTCCGGTTTTCGTCAAAGTGAAGCTTAGAGAATGGTTTCCGACGTGTAGACTTGTGTCTGGTCGAATACTGACTCTTCCTATTCCCTGACCTATGACTGAGTAGGCATCTGGCCACACCACTGCCAACGCACCCAAATCTATCAGCGAGGATGTTCTGGCATCAAAATACGACACTTCCAGTGCAATGGTACTATTGACGTAGTTCGATACGAGGCCAGTGATATTGACGTATGTCGGAATCGGAATGACTTCCATGAAGAACTCAT
>JBHLPB010000032.1:0-14163 GCA_048939905.1 Promethearchaeota archaeon | reverse complement strand
TCCGAAGCTACACTCTTGAAAGATATAGGTATGACTTCTACATCGAGGGTTTCCATCAGTTCTCTTAGGCCTTGGAAGTGTTGTGGGCTGCACAGGTGAAGAGCGCTGATCTTCTTCTTGTCAAGAGAGTCCGCTTCTTTGAGAATGCCCATGGCAATCCAGCTCTCACGGATACCAAATTCGATGTCCCGGATTTCGTCCTCAAGCTGATTCTGTAGATGCTGACCGTATGCGGCGAGCTGGTCAACCTGATGCACTGTGTCAGAGTCTTCATCACGCTCAGAGAGGGTCTTTATAGCATCCAGAATCTCATTTCTCTTGTCCATCTTCTTCTCAAGGCTGTGAGCCAGGTAGGACCGAGCAAACTCGTCCATCTCGACAGCCCTATAGGGGATTCCTAGCTTAGCGAGTGTTTCCACGAGTGGATTCATCTCTTGAAATTCCTTCGTGGAACGCATTCCCATCTCATCTGTAACAAAGTCAGGATTCTCCTTCTCAACCAGTGATTTGATCATCTCGCAATAGGCCATTGAGATGCGCTGTATGAAGTTTATTCCGGACTCGGATTCCCTTAATGGAGGAGCAGTCACCCACCATGGCTCATCGTAGGCTTTCTGCACCAACAATAGGCGTAACTTCTTACCTTTCAGTGGAGCGAGTTCAAGTGTTTCCAACTTTCGTATCTCCTAGTATTTTGGTGAGTTATGAGAAGTGAGGAAATGACTAAAGGACTATGAATACTCATCTTCCTGGAAACCATGACAACAAAGTTTGTCATCAGTGCTAATCATAGATACTACGCGAAGGTCATTTCTGAGTGCGACGGGGCTTCGCCTGTGAGTGTGTGGCGCACGATACACATGGATCAAAGCAGCGGATAGTCATCTTGGCATAGTTCATGATTCTATCATCTGACCATCCGAGCCTGCTACAATCTTCGGTGACCTTTGTTAAAAGGTGAACCATGGCACCAGCATTAAGCTCTGTCGGAGTGCAGATATCAACTTCGTCTGCAATTCCACGTGCACTGACTTCAACACGATAGAGCAATGTTCCTCTAGAGGTTTCAACACATCCGCCGCCCACACCCTCTGTTGGGTCCCAAGCAGTTATGGTTTCCCCCTCGGCGGTCCACATGGTATCAAGAAGATGAAGTGCCCTGATAGTACAGAACTCCATCTCATCTAGTCTAAGCAGACTGGCATTGAACATGTTCGGGCCATCCTTGGTGACGTCTTCCTTCTGAACCGACAGGCCATGAATTGCAGCTAGTCTTGCATGTGGACCGGCTAACAAGCAGCTGCTAGGGTCTTCCTTGGAGCTATAGATGATGCGAGTCGGTGCTTCTTTCTTGCCTCGGATTCTCAGATGAGTAGGATAGTCTAAAGACGAAAAAGTGGAAATGACAGAATCAGAACTGAAGACTAAGACCTCATCTGTGCCTGAGAATCGATGCTTCTTTGTGTCGAAACAACTCACAAACAATGGTGATTCAAGATTGAACGTCAGGATATCATCCTGTATTTCGTTGAGGATGGATCTGTGGAGGCTCTTTGCCCATTTTATCCCAGCTAGTCCTAGCTGCAAGGAGCTTCTCAAGTCATTGTGCTCTTCATCTGTTATGTTGCTGAGAGAACCACCTGGAACTATTGCAGGCGCCAGGATGGCATTACCGGTAATTCTATCGACCATTTCTTGGGCACTTCGATAGAGATTCACTCCCTGAGATAGAAGACGTTGCTGGACCCTTCCCTTTCCCAGTACATCCTGTCTGGAGAGTGGTTCAGTGAAGCTAAGTAGATCGGGAGTTGTAGAGAAGAACACGCTGTAGGCGTGTGAACGGACAACTTCGCCCAGAAGGGCAAGTTCTCGAAGTGTTTCCGCGAGAGGTGGCACAGGAATCCCAACTGCCATCTCTATGGCCTTTACGACAGCGATTCTATGTGAGACAGGACAGATGCCACAGATTCGTGTAACCAGCTTAGGCAAGTCTGTGGTGCGTTGACCACGAAGAATCTGAATGAAGTCCCTAGATTTTGGCATTCGATACGTCAGATTGAGTTTGCCTCGAGACGGGTGTCGGATCAGTAACTCACATGGACCCCCAACCCTTGCAAGAGGTTTTGACAGCCGTATCTTCATTGGTCCAATCCCAACTCCGGTTTCTGATATCGAAGGGCAAGGAACGCTTGGTTGCGGACCTCAGGACTAATCTTCAAGACTGAGAAGAGGTTCGCTATGACTGCGGGCATGCTTCGCTTCGGTGATCCAAAGCAACCGTCACATGGCGTTCCTAACAGCACACATCTTGCCTCACAACCAGCTCTCGTTATTGGACCTAGGCAGAGGACACCTTCCCGGATGAAACAGCTCTTTGGTGCTTTGGGTGGATTGACGTGCTTGATTTCAGCGGAGTAGTCTTGGTCCATTTTGTAGGGACACTCAGCGCAGACATTCTTTTCAGGGAGTATGAACTCGGTCCCTTGGATTGCGGATAGCAAGAGGTTTCCCATTAGATACTGAGGAGGAGGACAGCCTGGAAGCAGGGCATGCAAATCAACGTACTTGCCCACTGGGTGTACTTGCATGTTTTTCGACTGACTCATGACACCGCCAAGGACTGCGCAGGTTCCTAGAGCAATTATCTTCACACCATCGGTGTAAAGTTGCCGAAGTAGGCTGGCTTCTTTTTCGCTTGTAACACACCCTTCAACAAACACTATGTCTGCTCGCTCGAGAGAATTCTGGTCCGAGATGACGGGGAAGTAGCAGATGTCTGCTGATTTAACAGTGTCAGGGAAGACAGGGTTCGCAAGTAACGAGAACAAACACCCGCCACAAGAATTGAGTTGGACAAAACCAAGCCGGGTCATGTTCTTGTTGCCCCTCTAAGATCTTCGTTGAATTGATTGATGTGGTCTGCGAATGTATGCCCTTCCATTGCTGATACTTTCAACACACGTATCCGATTCTCTAGTTTGGGCCCTAGAAACTCAACAAGTGCTTCAATTCGCCTGGTGGCTAATTCTATTCCATCAACATGACGACATGCAGTTTCATGGCATCCAACTACAGTGACCCCATCAAACCCAGCCTGTAATGTTGTTATCAGAAGGTCGGCATCAACAGACACGGCACAAGGTACGCTTAGAAGGTACGATCCTGGGTCGTACTCGAATCGACGCGTTCCTGCATTGTCTGCAGCAGGATAACCACAGGACTCACAGCATAAGGCTAGTATTCTGGGAGATATCTTCCCCTTTGATAGAGCCAAGATTGCGGCCCTCACTTCATCTTGGACTCTCGATGCAGTGATGGCACCGGTGTTACATACGACCGCGCAGACTCCGCAGTTTTGGCATCCAAAGGAATCTATGCGAACCTGATTCTCAACGATTGCTATGGCATTGTGTGGGCATGCCTCTACACAAAGACCGCAAAGTCCACATTTGTCTTGGTCGACAGTCACTGTCGACTCTCCGGTTTCAAGACTCTCGCGGCCGAGAAAGAGAAGCGCTTCCATGGCTGCCAGTTGTGACTCAGCCTTGAGCTCAGGATATGGCTTGGGACCTGTTATAGCGCCACACGCCCACACGCCGGTCGGAAGACTCTGGGGATCCACGAATCCACCGGATTTGAGATTGAAACCAATTTCTGCTTGGTGTTTCGTTATGCTGGGGTCCGGATTCATTCCCATGTTGAGTACTACTAGGTCTCCCTTGAAATCGCCGACATCAGTCTTGATGACGTGATAACGACCCTTTTTGTACGACTGTGTGACATCGCAAACATGTACGCGCTCGTCCTCAGGAACCATTCCAGTGCGTTCCCTTGGTAGGCGTGAACGCTCATAGAGAACGGTAACAGAGATCTCGTCGTCCATCTCACCTATGAGGTCCAAGTATTTACGTGCAACATTGCAGCAATACCCGGAGCAGAAGGCTTCAGAACCTACACATTGCACAACAACCAGAGATTTCACTGGTTTGCCATCGGAAACGCGAAGTACTCGTCCCTGAGTGGGGCCGTCGGGAGCAAGCATGCGTTCGAATTCGTAGGATGATACGACATCATTGTAGGCATCATAGGATATGGGGAGAGGGAAGGTGAGTTCTTCAGGATTAGAAAGAACTGCTCCCGTTGCGAGGATGACCCCACCGACAGTGAACTTGACAATCCTAGGCTCTTGGTCCAAATCTATTGCATGCGATGGACACACTTCCAGGCAGTCACAACATGACTTGCAGAACTCGATATCGTCTACATCAATGACTGGTTTGTGAGGGTAGGCAAATGGACAGGGTAGGTGGATTATTCGATGTTGCCCGATGCCAAGCTCAAACTGGTTGGGTCTAGTTTCTGGGCAAGCCATCGTGCATTCTCCACACATTGTACACCGAGCCAAGTCGACATATCGTGGAGATTGGATGGCTGTGACTTCATAGTTACCCGCCTCTCCTGTTATGCTGGCAAGTTCACTTTCCGTGATAATGCGCACATTCCCCGCAAGCATTACAGAGGAAACCAGCTCGCTAATCATACAAGGGCTGCAGTCTACTGATCCGTGTATTCGCTCCCAGTTTCTGGCTGCTCCACCCAGACATGGGGCACTCTCGATCAATACCACGTCTAAAGAAGACTTGGAAAGCACATTGGCTGCAATCAGTCCGGCAAGTCCACCACCGATAATTGCCACGCTCTTGCGAATAGGCACCATTCTCTTTGTAGCGGGAACATGGTGATGCAACTTTGCAACACTGGCTGCTACTAGCAAAAGAGCCTTCTGAGTAGCAGAATCAGGATTGCGTCGATGGACCCAAGCGCAATGCTCTCTGATATTGGCGAACTCAACAGGTATGTCCAGTTGTTCACATATCTTGTTGAACAGGTCATGATGTAGTCTTGGAGAGCATGCTGCTACTACAAGACCATTCAGGAAATGCTTGCCGCACCAGGACTTGACCTTCTCAACATTATCCAGCATGCATAGGAAAGGGAAAACACTCTTGGCCACAACAGATGGCAGCTCAGATACCTTCTCTATGAGTGCTGTCGTGTCTATCGTGCGACCAATCTCAGACCCACATGAACATAGAATGACTCCGATTCTGTGGACTCCACCAATGGTTTCAGTGGTATGTGCATTGGCCGGTCTGCCAGTCATTAGTTGATCTTTTGCCAACATAAGGCGTACTGCATTCTGCCCTGTTTCTGTAAGCCGATAGAACCTCTGATGCTTTTCTATGAGTCCATTTAGCTTCTTCAGATGGTAGTTTAGTTGGCCAGTTTCATCTAGTCCCAGCCTGCTCAACAGCGTCTTGTAAGGAACCAAGCGGTCAGAATCAAGAATCTTCAGTATCTCTTCTCGCAGGGGATGCGAGAGGGCAGCGTATATGTTCATGATTTCATCGCCCTCCGATTTGACTCATTCTGAGAGAGCTCGCTTCAGTGACTTCCTTCACATGCCATGCAATACACCAAGACACACTGCCTTGGAGCAGATCCTGACTCTCGCGTTCGCATCACCACAATCAATGTAGATTCGATAAGAGGAGTATCCTTCCCAGACATGGCAACAGTGACAATAGAGAATCCAGCGTAGCAATATTAAGTATTTCGAATCATGATTTGAAATGTTGTGTCAACAAGACTGAGAGTATTTCCCTTACCGTTCCCTTTATAATGAATCTAGATTCATTATTCGTTGTGTTTGTTAATTCTTCAGGAATCAATAGAGAACCACCGATAAGTGGGTGTTATGTATGGCTAAGACAGATACTGGCACAAACGACTTGGTACCAGCTGAAGTTAGAGAGAACATGAGAGATGTGAAACATAAGATTGTGGTGCTCTCTGGGAAAGGAGGTGTTGGGAAGACCACCGTGGCTACGAACTTGGCGATGTCCTTCGCCAAGAGTGGTCTGAAGACTGGAATTCTTGACGTTGATATCTACGGCCCGAACGTCCCGAAGTTGCTGGGTCTTGAAGGCCTTCATCCGCAGGTGGAGAATGAAAGAATCCGACCCATAAAAGGACCACTTGATCTCAAGGTAATGAGTATGGGATTCCTTCTTCGACAGGTAGATGATGCGGTCGCTTGGAGAGGCCCACTTGTTGGAAAAGCTATTCGCCAGTTCTTGAGTGATGTGATGTGGGGAGAGCTGGATATTCTGGTGGTGGACCTGCCTCCCGGCACGGGAGACGAGATACTGAGCATTCTGCAGTCAATCCCACAGATAGATGGGGTAATCATAGTGTCAACTCCTCAAGAAGTTGCTGTGCTTGATGCGCGCCGGGCAATCCGACTTGTGGAGAGAATGGGAATACCAGTCTTGGGCATCGTGGAGAACATGAGTGAGTTTGTCTGTCCGAAATGCGGTGAAGCATACAAACTGTTTGGAGAGGGAGTGACTCAAAAGGCTGCTAAGGATTTCGCAGTGAATCATCTAGGTTCTTTGCCATTGGATCCTAGAATCATCAACCTGTCTGACAAAGGAACTCCATTTGTGGTGGAAGATCCGGGCTCCAAAGCCGTCAAAGCTTTCGGTTTAGTAGTCAAGCAAGTCAGCAAAGCAATTGGCCTACAATGATTGAGTCAGGACTTGATCTCAAAAGGATTCTCTCTTTGATTTCTATCAATCCACTTTCTCCCACGCCTCTTTCATCGTGGGATTCTTCTCTAGAAACTCCTTCCTCAAATCATCTGGTACTTTGTTCATCCCGCACGAGAAGTTGGTGCAGATCTTGCATGTTCCTCCTCTGAGCATCTTGTCAAAGACTGCGGCCAAAATGAGGAATACCAGTGTCAAACCCACAAGTGATGTCAGGATGATGAGATTCACGGAACCTTCCAACCATTCTAGTGCCAAGATGTAGAAACCGAACAACGCAAAAGCTATTGGCGCAAGATCGATTATTCCACCAAAGATGAGCATTGTTCTCTTCTCAAGAGCACTTGCGGGCTCTGGCCGATACTTCCACAGCTTGGGCATTCCCCTTAGTGCCCAACACCGAAGAGTTCTACCTTCCTTAGCATAGTAGGGACAGTGTGAACACAGCAATCTTGGTTCGACTATGAGAAATGTGAGTAGTACGAATCCAACATAGAAGGGGGCCATCCACCAGTGACCAGAATGAAATCCCACCAAGAGAGCTATCGCAGTTGCCAGCACTCTGTAGGAGATATTGCCTAATAGAAACCTGTCAGCCAGGGCTTTCTCAAACCTGCATAGAAGTTCATCTTTTAGGGAGCAATTGTCGCAGTCTGCATCCGGTTCTGCAACACAAATACCAGGAATTTGTTCACTCCTCATTGGTTTCAACTGTCCAATTCTCATGCACTCCCTGATACATAACTATGCTGCAGAGGAGAGGATCCAAGTTACTAGGAGGAATCGCCAATTGACACTCAATGTCTAGAGCCGATGAATTTGAACCTGCTTATGCAGCGTTGCCTTTCCAAATGGTAATGATTCTTGAAACAGAGACCTGTATTGCAGCATAGTTGAGCGATAGAGAATCATCAGCACATCTTGTGAATGAAGTAATGCAGAATGAAAAGCCAATTGAACTCTACCTTCACCCACTAATCCGGCTGGTTGAGTTCTATTGTATCGCGATCATGAAGAGCGCTATTAGGACTTGCGGGGGTGTTGTTGATATAGCAATTGCCGACATCTTCCGGATTCAGTCCCAATCGATCCAACAAGTCTTGAAGATGCTCTCCTTCAACATACTCGCAAAACATTATTGCACTAGCATCAGGATTGCTGTGCTCAACTAGCTCCCTGAGATTGCCATAGAGGAGGACTTCAATCATACTATAAGCTCAGTTGGCAATGCAGATAAGCAATTCGGAAACCATGAAAGCAAAGTGAAAGGTTCACTAGTGTTCGCAGCGCTCCCATCATTCTTGAAGCAATCACAACAGCTGAGAACAGGGGTTTCGATACTACAATATCTATGGATTGATTGTCATTTCAGCTGCTTCAACGTGGAACTGGAAACGAAACGCGAATAGCGATCAGCAAATAGAGTATGTTCTTTGTGTATCTGTACCTGACTTATTCACCTAGCATTGGACTGAAATCTAGAGCTGTTTCTCCATCCAGAAATCAAAGCCCCAGGGGTTCGAAACCCTTCTCTCCAGTCTGTATCCTAGCTTAGTGTAGAATCTGATTGCCCACTCTGCACTGCTGTCGGTGACCAGTCTTGTCTTCAGAAGCCCAGCTTCCGTTGCCAATTCTTCTATTTGAGAAATCAGGGCGGTTCCTATACCCCGTTTCTGATACTTGGGCAACACATAGACCCAGCGGATTCGACCACAGTCTTGATCTTCAATACCAAGTGCTGCGACTGCTACCACCTTCTTTTCGTGTCTATGCACATAGAATGTCATTCTCTGTGAGCATTCATCGAATTCTTCTCGTGTAATTATTGGCTCTCTTAAGTGCTCCTTTGGGATTATTCCACCAAATGCCTCTCGATTAGCTGTGTTGATGACTAGCAATATCTCTTGGGCATCGTCTGACTTTGCTCTCTCAATCAGGATACTCGGGTCTCTCAAATTACGCCACAGGTTTCCAAGTACGGAGGTCAATATGAACTGTGGGCTTCTACTTCCGAATGGAAGATGAAAGGGTGCTCAGCAATGTGAGAAGGTTGATGTCTGGGAAGAGGTACAACCTAAATGGAAAAGGCTCGATTCGGGATGAGAGGCCATGCTGTATTGTGTTGCGACTAAAGAGGACAGGAGCTATAGAAACATGAAGTGTAATCTTGGATTGTAGGGTCGATCGCCAGAGGAGCTTCTAACAAGGGAAAGAGCGTTCACCATTCTCTTCATTAGGTTGGATCTTACAGCAGAATCCTACATTGAATGGAGTCATGAAATGATTTGATGCGACGGCGTGAAACCGAACTGACGACGGAGGAAACTGATAGGGCCCTCAGTAACATGGTGAAGCAGGGAACAGCCGTTCAAATAAAGAACACACTCACAGAGAGCGTCTTCCTTGTTGCTTTTGCCATTCTCCTGGGTGCTCCAAATACCGTGATAGGCATTCTTGCGGCAATTCCACCCCTAACACAATTCCTACAGCTGCCCGCGGTCATTCTTGTAGAGAAATACAAGAATCGTCGTCGGCTCAACTTCCTCACTCAATTTGGAAATAGGATTGGCGTTCTGATTATGGCACTTATACCATCCATCTCAACATCCGAGATTGGCGTTATGCTTCTCTTGGGTGCCATACTCATTCAAGCCATGTTCACGTCTCTGGGCTCGCCTAGCTGGAACTCGTGGTTGAGAGACCTTGTGCCTCCGAGTAGATTAGGTGGCTTCTTTGCCACTAGAATGACAGTCATGGGTATTGTTGGTATAGTCTTCTCGGTTCTTGGAGGTGTATTCATTGGTGAATGGACCCGAAATGCTCCGGAAAGCATTATGGCAGGCTACTCAGCCCTCTTCTTTCTGGCATTCCTTTCAGGGATGATTGCCATCTACTATACTTCAACCACACCCGAGCCGCCAATGCTTACAACCCATGAGAAGATGAGATATTCAGAGCTCATGGCCAGGCCGTTTCAGGATGAAAACTTCAAGAATCTGATGTGGTTCTTTGCAGTCTGGGGATTCAGTACAGGACTAGTCGCTCCATTCTTCACTGTCTACCTCCTGCTCAGGCTGGGGCTAGAGCTTCCTCTAGCAGCAGCTCTAGCTGCTTTAACTCAACTTACAAGTGTGATTTTTCTCAGACTCTGGGGAAGGCTCTCGGACCGCTTCAGCAACAAGTCCATTCTGCAGGTCACTGTGCCCATCTTCATGCTGGGAACATTTCTGTGGACGTTCTCTTCGATAGCGGAGGACTACAATCTGATAATACCTCTGCTGGTTCTTATTCATCTTTTAACGGGATTCTCTGCCGCAGGTGTCAATCTTAGCTCCAACAATATCGGATTGAAGCTGTGTCCAAGGGGCCAAGCACCGGTCTATCTTGCGGCGATGGGTGTCGTTGCTGCAACTGCAGGCAGTATAGCACCTATCCTGGCAGGCACTCTGGCCGATCTGTTTGAACTGCATGAACTATCGTTCTCGATCACCTGGGTTGGCCCACATGGTGCAATCGTAGTAGATGCCTATCGTCTGATAGGGCTTGACTTCATCTTCATATTGTCCATTCTGCTTGGAATTCTTGCACTCTATAGGCTCGCCTATGTAAAGGAAGAAGGCGAGGTAGACGAGAGAGTTGTCATAGAAGCAATAGTAGCTGAAACCAGGAGAAACGTGAAGACAATCTCGACAGTTGATGGGCTTCGTCATACTTTTGAGGCTCCGATTGGCTTGACCCGAAAAGCTGTTCGAAGGATTAGGAAAACTAGGAAGGAGAAAGAACACTCTAGAGATTCAGAATCCGCGCCGAGAGAGGAGAAGATGGATTGAGCTGGAGGGCAGATAGATGCGACGCCCGACTTCAGTAAAGGAACTCAAGCAGCTGAGGAGAATTGATGTTGTCAGGTCAAATCCATTGTTTCCAACGGAAGTAGAATGCAAGGGTCACTCCAATTGCAGTCATCATACCGTCGTCTTTGCATCACGATGATAGGGTTCGAATCGACTGTTTTGGGCCTGAAACTCCATAGCTGTATCAGAAGCTAGGATAGGAGCGTCCCTCAGTCCAATGATCATTTCAGTTATTGGTCTTCAAGCTTGGTCTTCGTGCTGGAGATCTGGAGCAATTGTCACACGAGCGCATCTTCCAATAATAGAATCTGCTCAAGATGTGTATGCAGTTGGCACGAAGCTTCTCTCTCGTATCTCTCACCCTTAGGGAGTATTGTCACCAATATTCATCATGGGATGTAGTCTGTACTGAATGTATCATGATATTCAATGGGCTGAATGGGCCATTCTGATGCCATCCTTTCATGCTGGGCCGACACCTTGACTGGCGGCATCCAAGTGTGGCGGTACATCCAAACCTCAACAATGCTCTTCGAGAAACCTGCTGACTCTGGAACACGACCCCGCAGCGTACTCCGGTGTTTTGACAGATTGATTCTATAGCTTGCTGTTGTACCATCCTTCAGGGTGACTCCGCCCATATAGCTCCCGGATCTAAGTCCATAGAACTCCTTGACATACTTGGGCACATAGAAGATATGGTAATGACCCGCACCCTTTGTCAGTCTTGTTAGGAATCTCAAAGGCATTCCGAATCACACCTCACTTTCAGTTCTGAGAGTTGATATCTTTAGAAGAAACGTATACGTATGTAAACAAAATGTATATAAAGATGTCTATCTTTGTATGCTATAGGTGTTCGCCATACAAGGATGCTGAATCTATGACTGAAGATATGATGATACGAGTACCGCGCGAACTCAGAAATCGTTTCGAGAATCTTGGAAGGAAAGACTCATGGAAAGGATTCGCCTCCTTCGTGAGAGAGGCAATACGTTTCCATCTTGATCGCCATGAGAAGATTGAGAGAAACAACAGCAGCTAGCCATCTTCCAAAGGGATTGGAAGGGAGAATTGAACTAAGGCGATTTGCCGGACCTCTTACATGTGGCTCATTTGATACTGCGTCTGTACATGTTGGCTCCTGTGGAACATAGCAGGATGGGCATCAGCTGTTCAGGAAGGCTTCATTGTCATTGTTTCAGTTCTTGGCGAGAATTACGTACCAGGACTTGGATACATAGATATTCGAGGCGAATTGCTGCTTCGTCAATCAAGTGCCAATTTGGATTATATTCATGTGGATTACTGTGATTCAAGGGACACTACCAAGTATCTCAATCTATCAAACCTTCAACTGGATGGAAATTCTGACCTCGGGGATAGTGTGCTCATCGGCTGATCTGTCCTTTGTTGTACCATATTCCTGTAGAGGAAGGATGCTTTGGCCTTGGAGTCCAGTTGAGAATGGGTATTTCGTTTCCATCCCAGGAGAGCTCTATCGTTTCACAGCAACTCCAAGGAATTACACCACTTGGTTCATTTTTCCAGATCGCAGTATTGCGCTTCCAGTATTCCTAGAGGTTACATCATACTCCTTCTTGCCATGAATCTGGTTCAGCATCGGTTTGGAATGATGCAGTTTCTAATAGTGAATTGACCGTCGCAACCAATCGCTTAGCAGACACACGAGGCGTGCAGACAAGTTTATAACCAAGTGATTACATATTGTATACATATGTCTGCTTTTGTAGAGTGAGATGAGCAACGTGTTGAATAACAATCTGCATCAGACAGGGGCAAATCAAGTAGCCAAGTACCAAGAAGACAAAGGAAGCTTGAGATGGGTAGAGATTGAACCCGAGTGGGCCTATTGGATTGACCCTGAGTCATTCAACCTCAAACGCGTTAAGAAGCGTGCTCCTGTAGGGGCCATCATTATTGTGAAGACTAGAAAGAAACTTGATGATGAGAGAACGTACGTGGATGACTCATTTGGTATGATTGTTGAAACAGGAGTACAAAAGCTTACTAAGAGAGAAGCTAGTGACATTCTTGCCCAGCAAGTCTTGGAGTATATGCGATGGTCGAAACATTGGCCGCCTTTCATGAAAGTTAAGGAGATTCAGAAGTCTGGAGATGTGAAGGTCAGCTTTGAGCCTAGTGAGTACGACTCGTTTGTTCTCCTGATGACCCGCAAGACAGTTCGTGCAGATCCACTTGAGTT
The DNA here is from genome assembly GCA_048939905.1 of Promethearchaeota archaeon. Classification (GTDB taxonomy): domain Archaea; phylum Asgardarchaeota; class Thorarchaeia; order Thorarchaeales; family Thorarchaeaceae; genus SMTZ1-83. The sequence continues at coordinate 1,474 of JBHLPB010000032.1, read as the reverse complement.
CCTGAATAAACTCAAGAAACATGAGGCACCACAGGAATTGCGATGGCGAGTTGAAACTGCCAAATCGGGAAGATCAAGATGTCGTTCCTGTCGGGACTACATTCTAGAGGGCAGATTCCGCATGGGTGAGCCGTATTTCTATGAGGGGAGTCTTTCCTATAGATGGTATCACCCGAGATGCGTGACAACAAGGATAGACACGAATGAGCTAGAGAATCTAGATGGATATAGCAAGCTCAAACCGGATGAGAAACAACGTTTACGGCGTCTATTGGCGCAGTAAGAACTCGGAGGGTGTATGTCAACGAAAGATGACGAGAAAAGAGACATTGTGGAGCATAGTGATCTAACCAACTTGTTTGGCATCTCGGACTTGGAGAGAGCATTCAAGTCGATGATGAAGTATCCATGGGAGTGGACAAGAAGATTCGAAGAAGGTTTTCGAACTCCACTCTCTGAAATCCACGTCGATGAGAAGATCGGCGACATAACAGTAACATTAGAGATGCCCGGAGTTGACAAGGAGGATATTGAGATTACTCTCACCAAATCAGTATTGACGATTGTAGCTGAAAGCGAGAATAGAAAGTACAAGAGAAGTTTCTCATTTTCAAGTGAGTTCGATCCCACTGAAACTAGGGCAAGTTTCAACAACGGAGTCTTGGAGATCACACTCAAGGCCATCAAGAAGAAGGAGGATAGGGGTTACCGGGTCGAGATTGACTAACTAGTGATTTTGACCCGGGCTTGGTTTCTTCTTGAGAAAGGCCAAGGTCCACTGTCGGAGGTCATGGAACGCTTGAGAAGACAACCACAACCCCGAGTTCAATCAGAATCGACCTTCGGAAATTGAAACGAGCAATCTAGAAGGAGACTATCGGTTTGGGTCACAGAATAAGAGGTTATGTCAGGCATGAAGGCTCTGGAAAAGGGGCTTCGCGCCTTCAAGTGAGAGCATTTCCGGTTGGTTGGATTGACAGGGAAGACTGTCTGGGTAAAGATACAACCGGCAGGAATGGTGAGTTCAGCATCATCTTGAATGAGAATGTTCTCAGAAACCATCACATCGACCCAGAAACGGGACTTGAGGTTGCTGTTAGAGTGACCAAACCTAGTGGGTGGCTTGTGCATGAGACCAGGGGATTCTTGGAAAGAGGCCGAGATTTGGAGATTGAGATATCCGCCGCCCCAAGTGATTTGGGCGGCGAACATGTCATCTCGGGTACGGTATATGATGCTCGTTCTGGAGACCCGCTATGCAATATGACAATCGAGGTATGGGATGAGGACTTCATCATGGATGATTTCTTGGGCTCAGCCACGACAGATAGGTCTGGTCATTACCGAGTCAGCTTTGTGAGGGATGAGGTTTGTGGAATCCTCGATATCAACCCAGATGTGTATATCAAAGTCAAGAATCAGAATGGTACGATCTTACACAGGTCTTCGACGCGCCAGGAAACCGCTCGTATCA
>JBHLPB010000259.1:0-3494 GCA_048939905.1 Promethearchaeota archaeon | reverse complement strand
CTATTCTGAATACCAACTCCACGTTCTTGCGCGATTTATACAGAATCTCCGAGAGTCCGGCGGCTATGTTGAGTTCGCGCAGGATGCTTTCCTTCAGGCGTTTCTCATAAGTCACCAAGTGATATGGCATCTTCATCTCAACCGCCTCTGACGCAACATCTGCAGCTAACAATCCAGATAGCATGGCATAATAGATGCCCTCTCCCGTCACGGAGGACACGAGACCGGCTGCATCACCCACTAGCATTGTTCTTCTGGCCACGTGTCTTCTAGTCCTCCCTCCGAAAGGAACACGAAATGCGCTTCTCCTGGAAACTTCAAGGCTAACCCCCTTCAGTTTCTCTACTCTTCTCAAGAATGACTTCCAGTGATCACGTAGCCCGGCGGCCTTGTCCATTCGGCACCCAATGCCAACGTTCAGCTTGTTTCTCTTAGGGAAACACCACCCGTATCCAATGTCGATTATTCCGAAGTGGAGGTCGATTCCCAGAAACTCTGAGTCAGTCATACTCATAGTCCGAACGATTTCATCCTGCTCCATCGGGATGTCTGTAGCAATGCAAAGAGCCACACTGTCGGAGGGCCACCTGTTTCGAAGGCCGGTCATCCTGGCAACAACACCATTCACACCATCCGCACCAACCAGCAGATGTGCCTTGTAGGAATCTCCGAGCGTTAGAACTCTTATTCCCGTCTTTGTCTGTTCGATCGCCACAACTTTTGCACCCTCCTCCACTCGTGCGCCTGCTTTTCTTGCTTCTTGGATGAGGAGGTGGTCAAAATCCGTTCGGTCTACAAGGTAGCCAGTGTAGTTTCTCAGGCTACCCTCAAGATATTCTCCCGATTGGGAGTATACGCGGCCTCCGCAGAAGTGCGTCTGTACGGCTTGTTCAATGTCAAAGTCAATAAGGTCCGTCACTCGTTGGGTGAGCACACCTCCGCAAAGCTTCTGACGCGGATGGACTTCCTTCTCTATCAGAACGACATCAAGTCCATTCTGTGCAGCTCTCCTTGCACAAATCGCTCCTGCTGGTCCTCCACCAACAATCACAAGATCGTGCATCTTCTGTCACCCGGACTGTCACTACTGCTATCAAAACAGCAATAAATCATGCTCATAACACAGCCTCTGGTGAAGACCTTGGGACAAACCGAAGAAGCGACTGTGTGTCTGGTCACGACTGGAGGAACTATCTCCAGCGTCTACGACCCACAGACAGATGTATTGCGACCGGGCATGTCTGTTCAGACACTACTCGAGAGTCTCCCAAAGGGCATGGGGAACGTTGAAGTGGTGCAGAATGAGATCTTCCAGCTAGATTCAGCTAACGCACAACCGCATCACTGGCAGGAGATTGCAGGTGCCATCAAAGAAGTGAATGAAGAGCTGCCTCATCTTGACGGCATCGTAGTCACACACGGCACAGACACAATGGTGTATTCTGCTGCAGCTGTCAGCTTCATGATTCAGGAATTCGGCAAACCCATCGTCTTCACTGGCTCGCAGATACCTGCAACTATTCCCTGGAGTGATGGACCTCGAAATCTTCTGGATTCGATAAGGGTCGCGGCGTTCGGGGACGTCGGCGAAACTTGTATCGTATTCAACGGAGAAGTGCACAGAGCCACTCGCGCCAAGAAGCTTCGTGCAAACTCCTACGATGCCTTTGATTCAATGGATCCAACGCCACTGGGAGTTCTCGCAAGGGACATAGTCCTCTTTGAGGGACGAAGGAGAAGACGTGAATCTGAACCAGTCTTCGACACTCGTCTGGATGCACGTGTATGGCTTCTGAAAGTCTTTCCAGGACTTCCCCCGGAAGTACTCCTCAGAATCTCTGAGTTGGGATACCGCGGAATAGTCATCGAGGGGTTTGGTTCGGGTAACCTACCAACTCAAGAGAACGCTCTCACTGAATCAATCCAGAGTGTTGTCAAGAATGGGTGCTCCGTAGTAATCAGTTCCCAGTGCGCATTTGGTCAAGCCGACCTGTCTATCTATGAAGTAAGCCGAGCCGCGGCAGATGTTGGTGCTATCAGCGCATACGACATGACTTCAGAAGCTGCACTTGTCAAACTGGCCTGGGTGCTAGGGCGAACGCATGATGCCGAGAGAGTGGAGGAAATGATGGCCAAGGACTACGTTGGTGAGTTTTCGCTTTCTGGAGCAGTTGGGTTTGGACGAACGTGATCCTGGTCACTTCTTCATCGTCATGCTTAAATCAGAACCACCCGACCAGTGAATCGCTAAGCCTGGGTAGCCAAGCGGTTACGGCGGCAGCCTGGAGACGGCATGTGTCTTCAGTATGCCACAAGAAAGCTGCTCTCCCTTTGGGAGGCATGAGTTCGAATCTCATCCCAGGCGCCAGTTCTACTTCTGCAGGCACACCCTTAAGACTTGGAAGAGAAGCCATGAATCTAGAGAGATATGATATGAAGGTCATATCACATAAGGACCCTGATCTCGACCCCTATAGGGACGAAATATCAGAACACGTGGCAACCTACGAGTCAATGGGGCTTAGCTATTGTCTTTTCGTGGAAGAAACCAGCCCACTTGCAGTCTACTTCACTGGACATGAACCCGTGAATCTTCTGTTACCCATGGGCACACCTATGTCCATGATTCAGGTTCTAGACTACAGTGTTTCAGCTGAGGTTCATGCAGAGGTTGTTTCAGAAGCACTCAGATTGGGAAAAAAACATGGAGCTAAGTATGTCCTTTCGCAAGACATTCCCACAGAAGAGAATTCGCTCTTGGATGTCTTCAAGCAGAAGGGGTTCGAAGTACGTCGGAAATGGCTCAGAATGAAACGCTCATTAAAGGATATTGTCGAGGCCCAGGGAGTACTCAAGCTTGAAACGGTCGAGAGAGAAGATCTAAGGGGTTTCCTTGAATGGCTGGGTTACTGTATGACCGGGTCTGAGGGTGAACAAGAGGATATCACTCTTGCAAACATGCTTGAAGTGCCAGACCAGCTACTCGATTTCTGGTATACTATGCAAGAGCTCTACAACGTCTATAGAGATGATGACTTGATAGGTGCTCTGAATCTGACTCCTGGTTCTGACACCAATCTGAACAATGTTGGTGTAGCTCCGGAGAAGAGAGGGAAGGGCTACGGAAGGGAGATTACGGCAAAAGCCCTGAGTCGCTTGAGGACGCTTGGAAAGGAGAACGTCGGTCTCAGAGTATATGCAGGGAACGAACCAGCAATAGGTCTCTATGGGTCGCTGGGATTTAAGACCGAAACGGAAACCGCTGACCTGATCATGTGGCAGAATGGGCCATCCTAGGACCGTGCTGTTCATCGTCTGTGCAGCTTCCACTCAGAGTCCCTTGACATTGGTACGAAACCTAGAATGAGATCACAGCGAATCTCATCAAACCTGTTTCCCCTAGAACACCCCAGACTATCCAAGTCTTTATGGGAATGATTATAAGGCATCTCCAAGAGGCGAACAAGCCTCAGACCAGTCAGAATGAGGTTGTA
>JBHLPB010000031.1:0-14256 GCA_048939905.1 Promethearchaeota archaeon | reverse complement strand
CTGCCGTGTCCAGCCACTCTATAGTTGGAAGATTGTTCCAATGCAAGAATCAGTGCACGATTGCGGTGTCACAAAAGCGGCAAGAGACGATTTCTCCTCTCTTCAAGTCCTTGACATCTTCGGCGGCCAGTTTGCTGCCACAGAATGGACAAAGCCATGTGCTTAGCTTATCTCTCAGCTCTTCAATGGCCGGGAATATCATGGCCTCATCTTCACCAGTCATGGTAATCCTACATGATGCCCCGCTCGCAGCACGTTCTCCAGTTATCCGCAATAGAACGCCCAAGCTTTTCCCCGTATACTTCCCTCGCGACCATCCCTTGACCTCAGCCTCGACGAGATCTTCTGTGTCACGTAGCTCACTCTCAATTTCTAGGAAGTTTGAGTCATCAAGAATCCTTAGTGCCTTTTCGAACATCTCATGGACGGTCCAATCGCTGACTTTGACGACTAGCTCTCCTCGCTCTAGACTTGCCAGCTTCTCTTCGAACTCCGTTGGCGTGATTCTTTCTGGTTTCAGCAGGTCGCATACCGCCCGAACTGTATGAGGCATGGCGGAAATAGTGCATGAAACACCTCTTGCATCGACGTATGAAACGCCGGCGACGATATCACCTCGGACACAATCCTGTGTTGGAAGTAGGTCGAAGTGAGGAGATCTAAAGCCACCCGGCTCGATCCTGGGATACCGTGCACTATCCTCACTGATCAGTTTCAGAGCCCTTTCTGGATATGAGATGAGCCAGACTTTGATGTCGGTTATTGCCTGACCGGTATCATTTAGGACCTTGGCCTTGAACCTCAATCGATTTCCTAGAAACTCACTGCCCCGAAGGACTTTCACGTGCGGCGCAGTAGCTACGGGTAGTGTTTCCCAGATACCGTCGGTCACCTTGGACATCTTGGTTCTCGATGTAGTTGAGGGAAGCGTAGACTTTGATTTCGGTGCTAGGCCCCTTCCGTAGATCCGGGGCTTCATCCCAAGAGTTTCTTGCCAACCAGGACCATATTCAAGGTAGAGACTACGTTTATCTTCCGGAGAAGCCACAGCTTTCCCCGAGAGGCTGTATCTTCTGCGTCCCTCGACCTCTTCAAAAGGTTCGAGTGACCCACATATCTGCATACAGAATACTAGCGATAGAATCACAATGGATATTCCCAGTGTTCCAAATATCACCGATGCAACTTCTGGCGGCACGAACACAACAAGAATCAACAGTGATACCGCGAGAAGCAAGATACCTCGTCCAAGAATCTGTGTACTTATCCTCTCTTTGCCGATACCCACTTTCCTCGTGTAGTCACTTCTTACTTGCTCTAATATGGGTTTGCAGTGCCCGGCGTAAGTTTCATTTCACTTCTGGAGCCTCTAGCACTCTCTTCTCTAGGTCCTCGGGTGCGACAATCTCGACGAGACTTCGAACATCCTTGAGAACCTTCCTGGCCGCGTCATGATGCCCAGTCGGGACTACGACAAGCACCGGTATTTCATAGGTCTTGGCTCGGAATAGTAGGTCTAGGGGTTTCATACCTCGCTACTCTTCCAAAGCGTGACCCACTTTGTGCGTGGATAGGCGTTCGGGTGGGATTGGCTTGTGCAGGTACCCAATTAGCAGGTCTACTTCACCTGCTTCCAAATGGGATGCGATTCTTCAATGCCCATCCCAATCATTTGCTATGGGAAGAGTTCCACAACCCTTAGCCACGATCTCCGTCAACAGAAGTGGATCTGTCCCTTCGAAATAGCCCACTGTCTTCATCTTGGTCAAACTCCAAAGATAACCTACTCTCCTCAGGGCTCAGAAAGCCTGCCCCATGGCATGAAGCATACTTCACACTTGAGTTGACAGGGCAGAGTTTGAGGCAGTCCTTAGTTACCGGTAGAATCATGCCCAAGCTTCGTCACTCTCTGGAAGTGTATTGGCTGGCGGTTCCTTGCCCTCATATTCCTTGACTACTCCAACCAACTCAGGAATCCAATCCAGTCCCAGAGCCTGGATCTTCTCCTCTGTCGGGACGCCATTGCGGCTCCATCCCCGGCGCTTATAGACTGCATCTGTTAGGCACATGTATTGTTCTTCTTTGTACTCGCGAAGCTTCTGAATCTTCTCAGAGGTTGTCATATGTGAGCAGTCAATGCCACATTTCTCAAGAAGCTGTGGGTCATACCTCTCTTGCCGGCTCTCATACTCCCATTCTGTCACGGGCCCTACGCTTCGATACGGTGGATCTGAATCATGGATTCTAAGACCTTTACCCTGACGGATGTTGAAGATTCTCTGGAAGTTGTAGACCCGTTCACTCATGCGTATGAGATCGTCACCTGTGACATCTCTGCCGGTCATGGCACTGAAGAATCGAGCATAGAACGCAACGTGGCCCGGAACTTTGGCTGGTTCCTCTGTGTCGGAGTTGTCCGCTGGTACCACGTCATTCCAAGGCAGCTTGCAGAGACCGTTCAGTCCGAACCAAGTCCTCCACATCGGGAAATAGTGCAGTGCCTCTGCCTTGTCTTCAAAGGTGGGCATGTAGTTGTGGACTTGGTCGAGAAAGATCAGCCAAGCCTCATCATGCTGTGGTCCTTTTAGGGTAAGACCGTAACCCCCTTGTTGAGCAAGACTCTCCTTCGTCATGTACTCTGAGTATTCGAGACCCTTGTGCTCCATTCCTATGTCATGCATGAGTTGCCTGTCAACACCAAACTTGTCACCGAAGTATCCCTTGAGGTAGCGCACACCCTTTCCAAAGTGTTCACCGCCAAACCCCCTGCCCTCTGCAATCTCATGTAGCACTGCAAGGGATTCTTCGGCGGCCCCCCATTTGAGCCTGCGACCGCCCGTTGCCTTCTCATCTATGTGACCTTCTTCAAAGAGCTCCATCACAAATCCCATTGTGGTTCCAAAGCTGATGGTGTCGATTCCATAGGCATCGCAGTAGAAGTTCAACTCTGCCACATAGTGTGGATCAAAGATTCCGATGTTAGAGCCACAGCCAGCAATTGTTTCGTATTCAGGTCCGTCGACTACAACCTTCCTACCCTTGAACGGACCTGTCTTCGGCACGAATCCCTCTATGCAATGACTACAGTTGATTGCACAGGGTCGCCAACAGCCATCCCATCCTTTGCCAGAGTTCGTGTAGATCTTCTCCCAGACATCGCCAAACAGTTTCTTGGCCTCGGGGTCGCTGCCAGCCCTGAAGTTTCGGACAGGAAGGAGGTCGAATTCATCCATAATAGAGGGGAGGTGTGCTGTTCCTATCACCCTCATGCTATTCTGGACTGGGTCCAGCTCCCTGATCTCGTCAGAGTGCTCTCTTCCAACCTTCTTGACAGCCTCTATGTCAGCAGGACCATTCATCTCGAGCGTAATCTTCTCCTTCTTGACAGCTATTGCCTTCAATCTCTTGTTTCTGAAGACAGTGCCTATGCCTCCTCGGCCTGCTTGCTTGTACCTTGGAAGGTTGCGCCGCATGTCCCACCAGGAGAAGTTTAAGCACCCCATATGTGCATGTTCTGCCCCGGGGCCTGCTGTAATGACCGAGATGTCCTTTCCTTCCATTCCAGTATGACTGTCGCTGAGCACACGTGTAATCTCGTAGGCCGTATCCGGCAAATCGCCGGCGTCGTGTATCTCGATCTTTCCCACGTCACCATCAATGAGAACGTAGACGTCTTTCTCTGCCTTGCCCTGAATCTCGAGAGCGTCGAATCCCGAGAACTTCAGATTGGGCCCTGCGTAGCCCCCCACATTGCTGTCAATCGGGATGCCGGTTTCCGGAGAGATGGTCGTCACAATCGACTTTCCAGCACCGGGATATTGCGTGACACCGCCTAGTGGTCCGGTTGCTATGCATATCTCATTCTCAGGATCATCCCACTTCACAACACGGTCTTTCGGAAGTCCATTCCACATAAGCCAGAGGTCAAAGCCCTTCCCCCCGGTGAAAGTCTCCTTCATCTTGTCATCGACAGGCTTGATCTGAATTGTGTTGTCTGTGAGATTGATGTACAGTGTTTGGTTGGCATAACCCTTTTCGATATTTGGTACGTCATAATTGAACTCCTTCAACATCAGGCAGACTCTCCGTTCAAAGCAGCGTGAGATTCCCACGCCTTTTCATGTGGGCCCTGACACTGGCTCCGCAACGCAGTGCCATTTGAGTGTTCCCTTAGGCCATCCAAAGAGCTCTTATCCGATATTCTCCAACAGTGGGTCAAAACACTCTTCAGGAATAGTATTGCCGCTGGCGCTGGTGTTATATTGAAACCGGCAAAGCCTGCACCGGTCGGGAATCCTGGCCTTGGCCAGAGGTGGTTGTTTGAATAACTACATGTCAGTATTGGAGTCGTCTCTCACGGACGCAAACCTCAGGAAACTTCTGACGATTCCGAATCAGGTCGTCCACAAGTTCATAGCTGATGCGATTGAACTATGTAGTCCGATGAAAGTCTTTGTGTGCGACGACAGTAGAATGGATGTAGAATACATCAGAAGAACGGCCATCGCAAGAGGAGAAGAAACCGCCCTCGCGATTCCTACTCACACTGTTCACTTCGATGGACTACACGACCAAGCTCGCGACAAAGAACAGACCGTGTACCTGGTTCCCAATGGTGAGTCACTTGGCGAGCATCTTTTGCAGATGGGCCGAGAACAGGGGCTTGAACTCGCCAAGAAGCGTCTGAAGGGTAGCATGGAGAACAAGAAGATGGTAGTCCGATTCTTCTGCCTAGGCCCTCGAGACTCTGTGTTCTCTATCCCATGCGTTCAGATAACGGACTCTTTCTATGTTGCCCACAGTGAGGACCTTCTCTATCGCCGCGGATACGACTTCTTTCGGAGACTTCCAGATGACGCAGAGATCTTCTGGATGCTCCACTCCTCTGGCAAGCTTATGCATTCGGTGAGCATTGACTGGCAACGTCGCGGCGTGGCAATTGACTACAAGGAGAATACTGTCTACAGCTACAATACTCAGTATGCTGGCAACACCATTGGCCTAAAGAAGCTGGCACTCCGACTTGCCATAAGAAAGGCAGACCGAGAGGGATGGCTGGCAGAGCATATGTTCGTAATGGCTGTTCATGGCCCGAATGGGAGGAGTACGTACATCTCTGGCGCGTTTCCGAGTGGATCTGGGAAGACAAGCACTTCTATGATTCCCGGCGGAAGCATTGTCGGGGATGATTTGGCTTACATTCGAGACTTCGACGGCGGTGCCAAGGCCGTCAATGTTGAACGTGGCATATTCGGAATCATAAGGTCTGTAAGTGCCAAGGATGATCCTGTGATTTGGGAGGTTCTCAATTCACACGAACCAGCCATATTCTCTAACGTACTCGTTAGCTATGAGGGCATCCCATACTGGCTCAATGATGGGAGAACTGCACCGAATAGGGGAGTCAATTTCTCGGGAGACTGGTTCGAGGGAAAGAAAGATGTGAACGGCGAAGACATACCCCTTGCTCACAAGAATGCTCGTTACACGATAGGGCTTGAGGGGCTATCCAATGTGGATAAGACTCTCGAGGACCCCAATGGGGTTGAACTCGGAGCAATCATCTATGGTGGAAGAGACCCGGACACGTGCGTTCCTATTCAGGAGTCATTTGATTGGATTCACGGAGTCGTCACGATAGGTGCGAGCTTGGAGTCAGAATCCACGGCCGCTACTCTCGGTCCGAGCGGAATTCGAAAGTTCCAGGCGTTCTCAAACATGGACTTCATCTCAATTCCCCTCGGTCGATATATCCAGAACCATCTCGATTTCGGAGAGTCTCTTCAAAGAAAGCCGCGTATCTACGGCGTGAACTACTTCCTGAGAGATGAAGAGGGTAACTTCCTGAATGGAAAGGAAGACAAACGTGTATGGCTTCAATGGATTGACCTCAGGGTCCATGATGAAGTGCAAGCCATCGAAACACCAACGGGACTGATTCCAAGATATGAGGACCTATCCATTCTGTTTCGTGAGTATCTTGACAAGAAATACACACGTGAGCAGTACGACCAGCAGTTCATGGTTAGAGTCCCAGAGCTTCTAGAAAAACTCGATAGGGTTGAGAGTGAGTATCGTGAGCGTGTCGCTGACACACCAGCTTTGCTGACTACAGTCCTGGAAGAGCAACGTGAAAGGCTCCTTCAGGCCAAAGACAAACATGGTGATTACATTCAGCCCAGTAGTCTTGAAGCAACAATTCAAGATTCGTTCACATGAGTCTAGTCAATCACAGGGCAAACGTTCCCACTATCCTTGACAATCAGAATGTTAGCGTCATCACCCTTCTTCTCGATAGCCGCATCAAGTGCTTCCTGAATCGACTCGAAACCTCTGATGAATATTCGGTCAAGATTCTCATTATCAATCTCCGTTACCATCCAGAGGTCTTTGTCTGTGAGGAAAGGTGGTATCGAACCGACCTTATGCCATCCAAGTTGATAGTGCTGCTTGATCTCCTCGAACTTGGCCATGAGCTCCTCCGGTGATTCGGCGGACTGTAGCATTGCGGCATAGTCGTCTGGGCCAATCCCATCATAACATGCCGCAACCAGAATCATGATGCCCCCTTGTTTGATTGCCAGAAGTGTGTTCTCGAACCCTTTCTGAGCTTGGTAGAGGTTCTGGTCCAGAGGGGAATGCACCACTGAAACAAGGATGTCAGGCACTGTTTTTGCCGATGGAGAGTAGATTGATCTGGCTACTTCGGCCCCATCCTTGAGCTGCTTGAAGATGTCCCCGGCTACGACAGTCACAATGTTGTGTGCGCCATCAAGAACTACATTCACTGCAAAAGTAGGATGCCCTTTCACAGCGATCCTAGCGGCCTCCTCGAGGTCTTCGGCAAGCGGGTTGCCTTCGAGGGCCATGATCCTCGACTCTTCAAGTAGAGCCATAGAATGGTTTGCCTCTACCGAATCGTAGGCCGCGATTCCGGGGAGAAAACTCTTCCTCCCTCCAGTGAATCCTGCGAAGTAGTGAGGTTCAATCGAGTTGATACTGATGAACGCCTCATAGTCCTCGATTATTCGGTTAATCATAACGGGAGTCCCTTTGCTGGTCTTCCCAAGATTGATGGTTTCGACCGTCCTAGAATCATGTATCATGAGCTCCTCTCTAAGCTCATCGTAGAACTCGCCCAAAATGAGCTCCTTGAGATCCTCTTCTGAAGGGCTCGCGTGAGTCCCGGTGGCTACGATAATACCGTAGCGTTTCTCTCTCAGAAGAGGAAGCACGTGCCTTAGAACCTTGGGCGTAGGAGTTGGTCTTGCATGATCATTCACGATGACCAAGAACGAGTCATGAGCCTCTACAAACTCGTTCAATGGCTTGGAGTCGATTGGATTCTCGAGTGCTCTTTGAATCATGCCCTCTTCTGGCGTCCCCAAATCGAGTACCTGAGGTTCAACAATCTCCACACTGCATGAGTCTGGTATGATGACGTCTTCCTCTGCACCGTGGTAGTATAGGCTTACCTTCATTGCGACCAGCACCGCATATTCAACCCACGATGATAATAACGTATCCCTATGCCACATCCATGTGGCCATGTCGTTGCACTAAACTGCGACCAGCGTTATCCAGACGCCTAGCACAGCTGCAAAAGTACCGATTCCAACCTTCCAGTTGATTGGCTCGTCAAGGTATCTTATTGTGAAGGGGAGGGCGAAGAGCGGTGCAGTGGAACCTACTATGGCACCTAGCGTGGCTCCAATATACTTGATGGACGCTACATAGAATGTTGAGGCTAGAGCCATCCCAAAGATGCCGGCCACGCCAACTATCTTCATTCCTCTCCGTGAAGGCAGAGGCATTCCAATTCGCCACGAGCCGTAGAAGACTGGAGCCAGCAAGACGGAGCCAAAAGCGAGTCTGAAGACATTGGCATCGATTGGGTCAACGTCTGTAACACCGACATCGATCATGATTGTCGCACATGCATACATGAGGACCGTCAGGACTGCAAGTGCATAGCCAAGCGTGTCCGTCTTCCTGGGACCATCATTCTCATCTTCAGAACTGCTCGCCTGAAGTTGAATGGAAATCACGACAATGCCGCATATCGCGAGTATCAGTCCGATGAGTCTTGTCACCAGAAACTGTTCGCCAAGGAATAGAACCACCAAGAAGTAGGTAGCAATCGGGTAGGTGTTTGCAATTGCAAAGGCTGGTGAAACTCCAATTCGATCTTGACTTGTATAGTAGACAATATCACCCAGACCAGCGGCAAAAACGACAGAGAGAGCCAAGACAACCATGGTTTCAAGGGGCATCGTGAAGTCGGCCTGGCGGAACGGGTTGAGTGCGAAGACGATTAGAAGGGGAAAGGACACCCACATTCGAATGGAGTTTGCCGCAACAGGGCGTACGTCTTCTCCGAGCCACTTGATAATCACATTCTGGATTGCGAAGAATGCGGCGCTCAGAAGACCTATCGACACGCCTATGACAAGGTCTTCCAATCTTGCGTTCACTCCCGATTGATGATGAAGTTTCAAAGCATGACCCGAATGAAAGTCTTGCTGAATGTGTGAAACTACCCCATTTTTGCTGATATCGGCTATTGACGAATATATCGGTGTTGTTCACTTGCTGACGAATTTGAGGCTTCTACGAACCCATAAATAGGAGTTCAGCACTCCAGAGGCCACTACGAATCCGTATTCGTCTTGAATCGGAGGAGAAAGGAATGGGAGAAGAACGCGTAAGAGAGAGAGCCACTGTAGGCTATGGTGGTGCAAGCATTGCATTCATCGCTGTCTATGGTGCGATCAACGGTGTCCTAGCCCTCGTACCAGTGTTTCCATACGTTGGCGGCGGTGGCTTCGTACCGCTCTCCGTAGCTTTTACCGCTATTGGTCCACTAGTTCTCGGACCAATAGGCGGAATCATAGCGGCCATAATCGGCGGTTTCATCGGGATGTTCATCAGCCCGGCAATGTTTCCGTTGGGTCTCTTGGACGTTCTGCTAACAGGGATACTTCCAGCAGTGTTTGTCGCCTTGTTCTTTAACGTCGACGACAATAGGTGGTACATCCTAACAGTTCTGGCAATGTTTGTCACAACAGCATTGTGGTTCATCTATCCATACGTCTATCCAGGAGTCCCTGGTCAGACACCGGATGCACTGTTCTATCTATCCACCACATTCTTCTGGCTTCCATGGCTAATCCTGCTGTTTACTCCAGTCTTGAAGACCTGGGTGCCGGAGTGGTCGAGAATCGATGACCCGAAGAAGAGGTATATCGGAGTGTTTCTCGGTATCCTCGCCGGAATAGAGGTCTTTTACTACTACTGGACCGCACCCTATTGGCAGATCTTTGCATATCCTGTTGAGCTTTCCTACACCTCGAACATGTTTGGCTATTCATGGTGGTGGCCAGTTTTGTCCATCCTCGCAACCGTGATTGCCATCCCAGTTATCGAGGCACTCAAGAGAAGTGGATTGCCGAGGATTCCAAGATCCATATGGTAGCTCATAGAGCACTGGCTGATTCTCAGCCGGTGCCTAACTCTTTTTTTTCACCAACTCCTTCTCCACTTGGTTCTGCGGATTGAAAGCAAACAGATTTATGCCGCATGAGGGTGGTTCATGCTTCAGCGGGAGCGATGAGAGTTGGCTGAAGACATAGCAGTCAAGGTCGATAACCTGACATTCACTTATGAGAGAGGACCTTTGGCCTTACAAGATGTTAGTTTCGACGTTCGCAAGGGTGAGATACTTGGCGTCTTGGGGTCGAATGGAGCCGGTAAGACCACCCTCTGCTTCCACCTGAACGGGATTATACCGACAGTCTACGCTGGGACAGAGAAAGGAAAGGTGGAAATGTGCGGCCTTGACCCATGGGAAACTCCAATCCTCGAGATGTCACAGAAGGCCAGTATGGTTCTTCAGGATCCGGAAACTCAGTTCACTACAACTGATGTTTCATCCGAGCTGGCCTTTGGTCCAGCAAACCTGGCCATAGAACGTGAAGAGATCTTTCGACGCGCAGAGTGGGCTACAAAGGTATGTGGGATTGACGGTCTAGAGGAAAGGAAACCAAAGGAATTGAGTGGAGGGCAGAAACAGAGGGTGGCACTTGCTGCAGGGCTCACGATGTTGCCCCAGGTGCTTATCCTCGATGAACCCACGTCACAACTCGACCCAGTTGGTACTACAGAGGTCTTCGATGTTGTGCATCACCTAGCAGACACAGAGGACATGACTATCATCATTACGAGTCACAAGACCGACGAGGTCGCCAGGCTTGCTCACAAGATACTTCTTCTCGACGAGGGCAAGGTCATTGCCTATGGAGGTCCAAAGGAGGTCTTTGCACAGACAGAGCTGCTTGACTCGGTGGGTGTCAACCCTCCGTCAGTTGCATCCTTGGCGGCGAAGATCTCGGCCAAAGCCCCAAGATTCAAGGACCTGGTTGACAATTCTGGAGGCATTCCGCTAACATTAGATGAAGCCGAATCGCTATTCAAGAAGGCGTTGGATGACGGCATTATCAAGATCGACTGGAAGAATCCACCACTCCCTCCACGCACATCCGAGGAAGTTGTGCTCGAGATGGATAACGTGACGTTCACGTATCCAGCAAGGATTCCAGTTACGGCTCTCAAGAACATTGACTTGAAGGTACACAGGGGAGAGTACATTGCCATAATCGGGCAGAACGGAAGTGGCAAGACTACATTGGTTAAGCACTTCCTTGGACTGCTTGAAGCAAGTGAGGGTGTGGTGAGGATAGAAGGCGAGGATGCAAGTGAGCTTACGGTCGGCAGTATTGCCAAGAGCATTTCCCTAATACTTCAGAATCCAGACTATCAGCTGTTTAGCATAAGTGTAGAGAAGGAGCTCGCTTTCGGTCCGAGGAACCTAGGTCTGTCTGAGGAAGAGATAGAGCAACGTGTCGAATGGGCCATGAAAGAGGTAGGGTTGGAGGATGTTAGGGATATCTTTCCATTTAGGTTGAGCTTCGGAGATAGGCGGAAGGTGGCCGCAGCAGCGGGGATTGCGATGGACCCGGAGATTCTGATACTGGATGAACCCACAACGGCACAGGACTTCATTGGACGGCATGTACTCTGTCAGATAGCCTCCAGGATGAGGGACCAAGGCAAGACAATAATCATGATATCCCACGACATGGACCTGGTAGCAACCTACGCTGACCGGCTGGTAATCATGTCAGATGCCAGGATAATCGCGGACGGTCCGAAGAGAGAAGTATTCGGCATGGACGATGTGATGAAGCAAGCATTTCTGAAACCGCCTCAGATTACTCGGTTGGGCCAGAGACTGGCTGACTATGGTATAAGAGAGAACCTCGTCACTGTAGACGAAATGGCAGACGTCTTCAAAGCTGGAGGTGCATAACAATGGCTTTTGAGTATGTGAAGAAGGACACTTCTCTGGATAGGATGAACCCTCTCGTGAAGCTCCTCTACATGTCCCTAGCCCTTCTTCTGGTCATCCAGGTCTGGAACATTGAGAGCATCAGTCTACTCCTTATCTGGATTGCCATAGCTACAGCATGGTGGATTGTAGGGAAGGTAGAGCTTAGAAGTCTTGGATTCCTGCTCAAGCTTCTAACGTTTCTCTTTGTCTTCCTGTTCATAGTGCAGGGACTTACGTACAGGTTTGGAGATCGCACGGTGATCTTCAAGTTCTTCCACTTTCCGATTATAGATGCTGACACTGGCCTGGAAGTCACAAACTATGGAGAATTGACCGTAGGCGGTGTTCTCTTTGGGCTGTTGATTGCGCTCCGAGTCGTCGGAGTGGTGACAGTGATTCCAATCTTCACAATGACCTCTTCAATTGCCCACATCACGGCAGCCTTTGCGAAGATTCGTGTCCCCCAGAAGATGGCATTCATGTTCATGACCGCCTTCAGATTCGTTCCCCTTGTCCAAGAAAGCATGGATAGCATCATAGAAGCACAGAAGATCAGAGGATTCGACCTGGACCAGGCTGGTTATGTGGATAAGGTCAGGCGAGCGTATGTGCCAATTGTGACACCGCTCCTCTTGCTCATGTTTCGAAGAGCGATGGATCTTGAGGTGGCAATAAATGCGCGAGCTTTCGGTGCAATGAAGGAGCGGACCTACATTGAAGACATGTCCTTCAAGGCCCGAGACTACGCTGGCATCCTTGTTGTGTTTGCCAGCTTCGGCCTGATGATGTACCTCCTCTACATTGAGCCGACATTCATAACATGGGTAATCCTGACACAGGCAATTGGGATTGTAGTCACAGGTTTTGGAGCATTCCTAACGGTCATTGGTGTGCCCGTCGCACTGCAGGCTATCAACGGCTTCCTGCTTACTATACCAGTGCTTGACTTGGTTGGAGGATACTTCAACAATTACGTCCTAGCGGGCTATGGAGCTATCTTTGTTGTCCTCTTCTTCGCGTACATTGGATATTGGATTATCAGAAGGAGAAGACGTAAGAGGAAGAGAGCAAAACAATAATGGGTTATGATTCAAAATGCCTGATGCAGCAGACAAACTCAAGTCAGTGGTTGGTGAGAATAACGTCATTACGGCCAAGGTCGACCGAATTGCGTACGGCCGCGACCTAACACCCTACTTCTCAGTGCCAGATCTCGTAGTATTCGTCACATCAAGAGAACAGGTCATAGAAGTACTCAGGATTGCCTCCGAAGAGCAGATGCCTGTAACTCCTAGAGGTGGTGGTGCATCGTTTCAGGGTTCGTCGCTCCCAGTTCGGGGCGGCCTAATTCTGGATCTCAGCCGCATGAACAGAATCATAGAGATCAGCGATGGAGACATGATTGCCGTAGTGCAGCCTGGAGTCAGATACGAAACCTTCGAGCATGAGCTAGAGAAGAGGGGCCTTACCTTTCCTCATGACGTTGGAAGCCATGACTCCGCCACAATAGGCGGAATCATCGCATCTGACTCCAATGGACATCATGCCTACAAGCACGGACGTGTGGGTCCCTGGATACAGGGTCTTGAGGTTGTACTCTTGGATGGGACTGTACTGAAACTGGGCACGAGATCTCCCAGGTACAACATGGGTTACAATCTCTCTGCGCTTTTTGCCGGGTCCCAGGGCACTCTAGGGATTGTCACTGAGGCTACACTCAAACTGGACCCCATGATGCATGCCTCAGCATCGATTGGTGCGTTCTTTCAGAACCTAGATGCCTTGATGGCGGCCTCTCATGCGATTCATATGTCAGGGGTCGACGCCGGCACGCTTGAGGCCACTGACGGCTATACGGTGAGAACAATTAGCGACGTCATGGGGTTGGGCTTTCCGCGTTGTGAGAGCAACTTCGTGGCAGACGTTGAGGGTTTCAATGAAGAGAATCTTCACGCTAAGCTCGCAATCATGAAGAGAATTCTAGAAGAGCACGGCGGAGAGGAAGTAATCATTGCTCATGATGATGAAACGAGGAAGAAGCTCTGGGCTCCTCGCCTTGACATTGATATCGCAGTGATGAAACTGCAACCAGGATATCGGGAAATCGGATTTGCCGCATCAGATCCTTGCGTACCACTGTCAAAGATGGCTGAGGCCATAAGAGAGATTGGCAGAATCATACGATCGTATGACCTCATTGTGGCTGTCTTCTGTCATACTGGAATCGGGATCATTCACCCAGCAGTAATCATCGACCCGGAGAATAAAGATCACTGGGTGTCACTGAAGAAGGCCGAGAGAGAGGTTCTTGAGTACGTCACCAGCATTGGTGGCGTTATCACAGCAGAGCACGGTTTTGGCTATGTCAAGAACAACTATGTCAGGGAGGCCGTGGGCGCCGTCAAGCTGGAACTCGACCGAAGAATAAAGGGAATCTTCGACCCCCGCGGCATCCTCAATCCAGGGAAGATGGCTCTTGATACAGAGAAGCGAGACGCAGAGGTCAAGTATACTTACCCTGCGTATGTTTCAGACCAGGACATGGAGGGTAGGTAAGAATGGCGTGGGAGAAGAACAGGCATATCATTATGGAATGTGTCAGCTGCGGTCTATGCCAATCAAACTGCCCAATCTACAAACAGACAAATCTGGAATCAAACAGCGCCAAGGGCAAGATGACTATCCTCTTCGCCCTTTTCCAAGGCATGCTGGATTGGGACGAGGTTGCGGAGAGAATGTACGAGTGCACCACCTGCCAGAACTGTGAGGCGACATGCCTTTCTGGCCTGGACATAGCAGCAGTCATTGAAGCGGCCAGGGAGGAACTTGTGAGGCGAGGCCACGGTCATGCTGTTTCTGGGGAACTA
>JBHLPB010000030.1:0-14358 GCA_048939905.1 Promethearchaeota archaeon | reverse complement strand
ATCTCCACGAATGCCATTTTGGAATATCCGATCGCTGTGCTAAGAGCACTTGGGAAAGCGGGAGATGTGGAAATCCCCTCATGGTCCATCTCAATGGCCATTACTATGGCACGGTCAATGGTTTCGGGAATATTGTAGGGTTCACCGGACCGATCGGCAGCGTACAGCCATCTCCTGTCGATTTCTGCGATGCCAGCTAGGGCGGCTCCAAACATCCGGGCAGCATTCTTTGCTGCTCGAGTCATGGCCTGCGTCTTGGCCGCAGAGGACTCGACTGCTTCTTGCTCCTTGTGTGTGTCTCCCAACAGTGGCCCCGTTACAGACTTCCTTGAATCATAGAGATTCCATCCAGCCGCGGCCATGTCGCGTTCTACCCGACTATAGCCCGGCAATCCCTTTGAGATCATTCTTGGGGAACCGTAGAACTCGTCCTTGTCATAGTGTTTGAATTCGGGGTCATTGTAGACTCTTGCGAAGATCATGTCTTTCTCTGAGAATTGCTCGTAGGAATCAGACACCTCGTAGGGTCGTCCTTGTACCTGAGGGCCACCTCGTTTCCGGACACTCTCCTCCTTCTGCTTCAGGCGCTTATCGTTGAAGGAGCTTGTCAACGCCCCGTAGGGGCACGCCCTGACGCACGCAAGGCAGAGGGTGCATCCATTCTCGATGGTGGGAGAGGTGTCACCGTCTTTGAACGTAAGAGGGGTGTCCTGTCCGTGGAGCTGAATGCACGCTTCAACACACTCTCTGTCGCACCGGTCTGGCTTGCACAGGTCTTGCAGTAGTTGCATGCATTCACTTTCCGATTTTGGCTCGTAGCTAGAACTGCATCATTAAACAGTTCCTATGCCTTCAAGATGAGCCCGACTACGCAAAGATTATTGTGTCCAATCATGGTTGGAATCAACTCAACCAATCAATGCGAATAATCCAGGACTGCCAGGAGATTACATTAATGCAACAGTTCAACTCTGAACAGAAAACCCTTGATATTGGGGGAGTCAGAATCGGCGGAAGACCTGGACTTGTCCCCACAGTGATGGTTGGTTCAATCTTCTACTCCAAAGACAAACTCGTCGTTGATGAGAAGACCGGGAAGATAGACAGGCCGAAGACGGAGAAGATGCTCCAGAAGCTGACAGAAGTGTCAGAGAAAACGGGACTGCCCAGCATGCTGGATGTCGTAGGTACTACGTCCGAGGCCATTCAGAACTACCTTCGCATCTTGGCAGATATGACTGATATGCCCTTGCTCATTGATGGTTCGGGATCTAGCGAAGTGAACTTGGCTGGACTGGTCGCGTCGCGTGAAGCAGGGCTCTTGGACAGAGTCGTGCTGAACTCGCTGACGCCTGAAGACGGCGACGATGTCTACGAGGGCATTCAGGAGATAGGTGCGAAGAACGCAGTCATCCTGACATTCTCGAACGTTGCCATGACATCTGCAGTCAAGAGAGCAGAGCTTGCTGACGAGATTCTAGAAAAGGCACAACGCGCAGGGATCACCAATGCTATGTTCGACACTGGTGTTGTGGATCTTCTGACGCTTGGGCTAGCGTGCAAAGCACTCGTTTCAATCAAAGAGAAACACGGACTCCCCGTTGGGTGTGGGGCTCACAACGCTGTTGCCATGTGGGCCGGTCTTGTCAAGAAGTTCGGCAAGAAAGCAAAGGAACCTGCATTTGTTGGCTCCAGCCTTATGCCCGTTGTACTCGGGGCCGACTTCGTGCTCTATGGTCCTATCAAGCATGCATCAGTGACATTTCCAGCAGTGGCGATGATTGACGTAGCACTATCAGGGTCACTCCTTGAGGATAGATTGCGCCCGGAAAAGCCGCATCCGAGATACTTGGTTGGGTAGGCGAATACCTTGCGTGAAGTCATCCTAGTGTTTGAACCATCTGGACTGAGAATCTCAGTTGATGAGACAACTTCAGTTCTCGATGCGGCTAGGATGCTGGGACTCTACATCTCTTCTGAGTGCGGAGGTCGAGGAACGTGTGGCAAATGTCAGATAGTCATGCAGCCAACGCCAAAGCCCAACGAGGCAGACGTTTCGCATATCTCAGGAGAGGACATCGAGCAGGGAGTGCGTTTGGCCTGTGAGCATAGTGTGAATCAAGACACTCGAGTGATTTTGAAACAGGCTGACTCAACGACAAAGATTCTCCTTGAAGGGGTCTCCAAGGGGACTGAGTGGGAGGTTGATGAAGGATACTCAGAGGAGAAGGGGATTGCAGTTGACCTCGGTACAACTACCATTGTTGCATATCTGATGAATCTGGCAGACGGGGTGCAGGTTGGACAGGCCGCTATGCTGAATCCACAGATAATCTACGGCGAAGACGTGATGTCACGGATAAACTATGCGACTCGAGAGGATAGGGGAAGCCTCACTCTCAAAGGGGTTGTACTTGCTACCTTTGATGACCTAGTTCAAGCGCTTAGTGTATCAACTGGTGTGACCATCGACAACATTGTCAAAATGGCAATTGTTGGCAATCCAGCTATGCATCATTTGCTCTTAGGACTCGATGTTAGTCCCC
Organism: Promethearchaeota archaeon; assembly: GCA_048939905.1. Lineage (GTDB taxonomy): Archaea > Asgardarchaeota > Thorarchaeia > Thorarchaeales > Thorarchaeaceae > SMTZ1-83. The sequence continues at coordinate 11,812 of JBHLPB010000030.1, read as the reverse complement.
TCGGAAGAGCACCTTATGATCCAGTCATCAAGGAATCTCTCAAGACCAATGGTGCTGTGCTGGGACTGGATACCGCAAAGGACTCGGAAGTCTATCTTGCCCCCAACATAGCGGGGTTCGTTGGCGGCGACACCGCGGCCTTCATTCTCTCGCAGCGTCTTGATGAAACAGACGAGATCATCTTGGGAATTGATATCGGAACGAATGGAGAAATCGTACTCTCTGTTCGTGGAGACATCCATTGTTGTTCTGCAGCGGCAGGCTCTGCCTTTGAAGGAGCAACCATCAAGCATGGGATGCGCGGACAGGAAGGAGCCATAGAGTATCTAAGGATAGAGGATGCTTTGCAGGCACCTGAGATATCTGTCATAGGGGACGTGCCACCTAAAGGACTCTGTGGCTCGGGGATTGTGGATACTGTCGCACAACTCAGGAGTTCAGGACTAGTCACCGCGGGGGGCAGATTGCAGGAGTCGGAGAGGGTCGAGGTTTCTCCGGAGGACGACCGCGCCTACATCATTGTAGATAAAGGAGAGAACGACTCGGAACGGAGAATAGTGTTCACTCAAAAAGACGTGCGTCAAGTACAGTTGGCAAAGGGGGCCATACTTACAGGAGCCAGCTTCCTGATGGGGAGCTCCGGGATTGAGGTTTCAGAAGTGGATAGGGTCCTCCTAGCAGGAGCCTTTGGCAACTACATCGACCCAGCGAGTGCACTTGTAATAGGCCTCCTTCCGCCGGTTGGGATTGAGAAGGTCATTCCGGTAGGGAACGCAGCCGGGGAAGGCGCGAAGAAGATGCTGCTCTCTTCAAAGATGAGAAACTTGATTGAGCAGATTGTCCCAAATGTGAAGTACTTAGAGCTTGCCACCCAGGAGGGATTTGCCGAGGTCTTTGCCAAATCCACGATTCTTCAGAGCTGTATGCCGTGAGAAGCATGTGGGCGATAATGAGACATATATGCCACGTAGACCGATGAAGGAGAAAGCCATGCACTGAAGAACGCCCATCATCGCAGGAGACGGCTTTCCGTGGTCCAATTTGTGACAACGGTGGTGTATAAGCAATGAATGAGCTTACTGAGGCATTGGTTGAACTCGAGGAGAAGAGTGTCCGCGAGCTTGTCGAGTCGCAGCTTTCGGAGGGCAACGACCCACTCGAGATCCTTGAACATCTGAAGCATGGCATGGATGTAGTCGGTCAAAGATTTGCCCAGGGCGAGTATTTCTTGGTCGAGCTAGTTATGTCTGCAGACGTATTCAATCGAGCTTTGGACATCCTTGAACCCAAGCTCTTGGAAACTCAGAAGGCCGAGGAGAAAGGCACCATCGTAATTGGGACTGTCAAAGGAGACATTCACTACATCGGAAAGAACTTGGTCATTGCTTTCCTGAAGTCAAACGGCTTTGACGTTCATGATCTGGGAGAGGATGTGGCCCCAGAAGCGTTTGTGGAGAAGCTCAAAGACAGCGGGGCGCCGATTCTCGCCCTCAGCGGGCTCATAACAACGACTCACGATGTCATGCGTGAAACAGTTGAGGCTCTGAAGTCAGCCGGCCTGAGAGATAGAGTGAAGGTGATGATTGGCGGCTGCGATGTGAACCAAGAGGTGGTTGACTACACCGGCGCTGATGCATTCGGCAGCGATGCAGTAACCGCTGTGGAGATTGCGGGGCGGTTCCTAGCAGAACTAGGCTAGGAGTCTAGGAATGAAGAAACCAGAGGAAGAACGGACTGAGTTGTGATTCTCTTGTCCAGCAGTCAAAGAACGAGAAAGCCTATCGACATCGGCTTTGAGAGGACATGTGATTGTCCACCGAATCACATCAACTGCTTGACAGCGAAAGAATGGATTCAACACCAGATAGCTGTCTGGGAATTCTACTACGAGAAGCGAGATATTCGTGATAAGAAGATCCACCCTGCAGTGTTCCCAATAGCTCTGCCAGTAAAATGCATCAATCTCTTCACACACCGAGGAGAGCTTGTCCTGGATCCCTTTGTTGGTTCTGGAACTACGCTAGTCGCTGCCCAAGACCTTGGAAGAAACGCCGTTGGATTCGACCTGAAGAAAGAATACGTCGATATAGCCAACAAGAGGGTTGAAACAGGCGCAAAGAATGGCGCTAAGCAGATAGCATTCTGTGAGGACGCGCATGACATTCCCAAATACCTCAAGGCAGGAACTGTTTCCCTCGTCATGACATCGCCGCCTTATGCGAATCTGCTGAACCGCAAACGGCGTAACAAGAGCAAGCGTGGTAACCTTCGAAAAGACGAACACTATCTCACTGTGCAACAGTACTCTGAGGACCCAAGAGACCTTGGCACAATGGATGTGCAAGTCTACGCAGACACAATCGGCCGAATCTTCGAAGGGATTCGTCCGCTGCTCAAGGAACGGGGCCATTGCATTGTCAACGTCAGTGACTACTGGTGGGAGAATCAGCGTGTGCCGGCCCATGTATATGTGATTGAGGCCCTTCAGCAGGCAGGATACGAACTCCGAAACACGATAGTCTGGGATAGACGAAACATTGTCAACAGAGCAGGAATCTTCGGTTGGCCGTCCAACTACATAACGCTGACAACAACCTTCGAATACATCCTACACTTCTGGAACCCAGAATGAAATGCTCTTACCAATCGCCTGGAATGCCAAGAGCAGGAAAGACGAGTTCCTTGACGCGTATCACATTCTCCCTAACTATTGTCCACGTTTCCTCATCATCGTCAAACGGCGGCTTCTGGAGAGGGGGTTGATACTCATGACCCGTTACTACTGACATGACTGTCCCAATCCCCCAGCGAAATGAGTCCCGATGATATCCGCCTCCGGCTAGGACAACCAGCTTCCCGTCTGCCCAAGCATGTGCGGCATCATGAATATGCTCAGTCACGTATCTGATCACGTCTGTGGTGAGAGTCATATGGGCGAGGGGGTCCTTATAGTGAGCATCGAAGCCGGGGATGAAGATGACAAACTCGGGCTTGTAGTACTCGATGAGAGAAGGCACAATCTCATCGAAGGCGTATCTATAGACTGAATCACCGGAGTCCATCGGGAAGTGCATGTTGATATTGTAACCAAGGCCGGGTCCTTCACCAATGTCCTGAATGAAGCCATCATGTGGATACATCCATTCTGGATCTTCGTGAAAGGAGATGTGCATCACATCAGGGTCACTGTAGAAGTACGATTGTGTACCATTTCCATGGTGGACATCGAAGTCAGCGATTAGTATCCGTTTGAACCCTTTGTTTCGAAGATGAAGGACTGAAGCCGCCACATCGTTGAAAATGCTGAAGCCACCACCGCCCTCAAAGCGCGCATGATGAAAACCGCCTGTGGGAGAAACTGCGTGAGTCACCTTGCCAGTGACTACTGCCTCCACCCCGGCAATGGTTGCCCCGCTGGTGATGCTCGCATTGTAGAAGATTCCCTTGAACCCTGGTGTGTCGATGTCAATCTCACCTTCACCAGTTTCAGAGATTCGCTGTACCTTGTTCAAATACTCCTTAGAGTGAATGCGATCAAGAAGCGACCTGGAAAGAAGCTCCGGTTCGATTGTGATAACATTGGATTGTGCTAGGAACTCGGTCTCCTCTAGGAACTCCTTCACCATCAAGAATCGACCTACTTTGATAGGATGCTTTGAACCGAAGTCGAAGGTTTCAAGGTTGGGGCTCCAGACGAAACCCACACGACATTTAGCGAGGGAAGCACTCATTATGACGCTGCTAGCAGCACATGCTTATATGCTTACATGAGCAAAATCAACAAGGTGCTTGGTCCAAGGTGAGATTGCGAGAAGTCGCAAGGGTTCCAATCTCCGCCAATGCATACAGTCTGTATGTCAGACAGGGAAAAGATGCGCGAACTCAGGTATTTTCTCTGGACTACTCTGAGAGGCTGAGAGTATATGATACTCGAGGTTCGCTCGGATCTTCCAGGGCTTGGAGTAGCAGAGTAAGGTGCATTGCTGTAGCTGACGTAGAGAGCGAAGGAGAGTATGCCCTTGTCGGCGGGGTCGGAAAGAGAGTCCTCGTGGTAGACCAGAGAGGGCGCACAATGTGGAAGATTGAGCTGGAGAGCTCAGTAATTGCGTGTGACGCCCGTGACGTCGATGGTGACGATGCAGCAGAGGTCGTAGCAGCTCTCCAAAACAAGAGAGTCATCCTCTGGAATCACGATGAAACAGCCCTCTTCAGCAGAACCGTCGAGCAGCCAGTCGCCGATGTCTGGCTAGAAGACATAACCAATGATTCAGAACTCGAGGTGGTGATAGCTGAGAAGAAAGGTACAGTGCTCATACTCTCTGCAGCAGGCTACGAGCTGAGGCGACTTGGCCTTGGAGAAACAATCACAGTGTTTGGGGTACTGACCTTCGGCAGAAGAAAGCTCTTCGTAACGGGCAACCACTCTTCAGAGCTTCGAGTGTGGGACATCCACGGAAATGAAGTGACCAAGGTCGCTCTTACTGCAACACCTAAGGCGCTCGCCACAGGTGTGCCCGACGACGTTTCAGACGTAGCATATCTCGTTGTCAGTACACGGGACAAGAAGATAAGCTTCTGGGAAGTGCAGGACACCATTAAGGTCAAGAAATCCGAGAAGGCCGTGATGCAGGAGATTGAATCGACGAAGACAACACTCTATCGCAGGGCGATCAAGTGCGGAAACTGCGGAGCCCCAACGTCGCCCGAGGCTATGGAATGCCATTCTTGTGGAGCCAAGTTGGAGGCGCTAGATGAATACGCCATAGAGGAGTACTTGCAGGAGAGCATCGAATCAATCACTTCCAAGCATAGTCGAATCAAACTCAAGGAGCTTGACCGAATACTCAGGAAGACTCTTCCTAGACCAGCAGCCTACAACCTTCGAAGAAGCATTCAGACAATGATCAAGAAAGGAGTAATGGACGGACATTTCGATGGAAATGTCTTTGTTCGTACGGTCAAGAAGAAACCAAGTCGTTTGGCCCGACCGTCGAAGGAAGTCAAAGGAGCCGCTGTGGAAATGATTGGGGACCTCCTGAAGAAGAAGAACAGCTTTGAGATCCAGCTCATTGAGGAGGAAACAGGTCTCCCGCGTGAGGTACTCAGGAGGACTCTCATGATTCTTCTTGGTGAGGATCTAGTGGAAGGCACACTATACGAAGACACCTTCACAGTCATTGACAAGAAGAATGTCAAGGAGTTTGTGAAGAGGCTCGAAAAGGAACTCGGAGCGTAGTCAATACATTGGTCAGTAACCAGTACAAATCGAAAGAAAGGAGACAGCGGTAGTGGACATCAGCAAGAGAATAGTGATAACGTTCGTCGCAGTGGCGCTTACGCCAATCCTGATTATAGCAGCTCTGTCTGCAACTTCTGTATTCACCGTGTCCAACGAGAACGCGGCTGATGCCTCGGATGCTTTGAAGGCTGAGGAACTAGCTAACCTATTGAGAATCTCTGAGGATACTGCTGCCTTCATCGAAGAGAGGATGCAGCAGTATTTCAATGGGGTCTATCTAATGGAGAAGTACTGTGAGGATCTCTTCAACGGACGAATTAATGCGACACCGCAGTACTCGTATTTCTGGGATCCGGCAGCTGAGTGGTTCTACAGTGGGAGGACCATTCCTGGCCGCAATCCTTCAGTCTATGACGAAGCCTACGAGTCGTACGACATCTCATTTGATGTCAGTTGCTGGTACATGCCAGCTGATGACTACATAACAGCACACGACCCATGGGACTGGAGTGAAACAACTCGATACTTCATAGAAACCTCGAGCAATATGGACAACATGTTCAGGTCTCTGCACCAGGCAAGTGGGGACTATATCTGGCTGTACATGGGATTCTCACCTGGCGTCTGCGATACACGCCTCTTCAGGAACTATCCATTTGACGATCTGTCATACTTTGAAGACTGGTATGGACCCGGTCAGGACTACGACCCAACTGTCGAGGAGTGGTACCTTAATGCAGCATCAATCACTGATGATCGAATCGGATTCACGAGTCCCTACGGAGACCCCTCGACAGGTCTTGTCATCTCAATGGGTCGGCCAGTGAGGTACGACAATGGCACGCTGATAGGTGTCGTGTCTGCTGACGTCACACTGGACACAATCATGTCGAGCGTGTTAGACATTCAGATTCTCGACAGTGGCTATGCCTATCTGCTTGAGTCTGATGGCGATCTTATAGCGCATCCTAATCTTGTCTCTGAGGAACAGGATCTCTATGAGGTGGAATTCGCAGATGCATCCACCTCAGAGAGGGCTGAGTTTGCCGCGCTCTTGCCAACAGTTCTTGCAGCACAGACTGGACAGACTGAGTTCAATAAGGGAGGCAATCGGTGGTACATCACGTACTCCAAGGTAAACACAACTGGATTCGTGCTAGCAGTTGTGGTACCTACGACGGAGGTCGTGAAACCAGCAACAGACATTCTCGGTGTCGTTCTGACCCAGACGTTCGTCCTCACAGCCGCACTAGCCGGCCTGCTGACTCTGGTGGCAGTCGCTGTTGCAACTGTATCCTACCGGAGAGGTAACGCAGTGGTTGAGCCAATCAAGGAAATGACACGACTTGTCAAGAAGATGGCGGCTCAAGACTTCACAAGAGGCGTCAACACAACTGGTGCCATGTACGAGGAAGTAGGAACGACAGTTGACGCGCTGCTGAGTTTCCAGGAAGCATGTAGATTTGGAAATCAGGCCTTCATCAGAGGCGACCTTAACCGAGCACTTGCTAACTACCAGAATCTACTGGAAATCAGCAGGCGTCTGGGAATCGAAGTCGGCGAACAGACGATGTATCTCAACATTGGAAACGTGTTTCGTCAACGAGGCGATACTGGAAATGCCATGGACTACTACCAGCAGGCACTGAAGATAGCAACGAAGATGCTAGAGGAGTCAAGAGAAGAAGGCGCAGATGAAACCGATGCCATGCTGCGTGTCGCCTCTGTATACCACAACATGGCCTTGGTAGAGATGGACCGTGGACATGAAGGGAGTGCGATGAAACTCCTTGAGGACGCCGAAGCCATTGACCTCACTCTGAAGCATGCGCGAGGTCTTGCCAAGCGCTACGATGCAATGGGATTGGTGCTGATGAGAGAAGGCGGCTATAGCCAGGCTCTCTCAAAGTTCAAGGAGGCACTGAAGACTGCAGAAGCCGAGGGATATGAGAGAAGCATGGCATATATCCAGTTCCACATGGGAGAGCTCTTTGTTATACAGAACCAGCTCAAGAAGGCTGAACGCGCTTACAAGGAATCAATCAGACTAGGAAACTTGACCGAAGAGTATTGGCTCGTAGTGTATGCAATGCAAAACTTGGCTGACGTTCTTGATCAGCTCGACAAGTCCAGCCATGAAGTCCGAAGAGATGCCGAGAGACTTCGAAGGTCAATCATGTTCAAGAAGAGCGTAATCTTTGTGATTGACTACTCGGGAAGCATGCAGGCACAGAATCGTATCCGAGCAGCAACGCAGGGAGCGAAGGAGATTCTTGAGAGCCAGGTCAACCCACAGGATGATGTCAGCATAATCGTGTTCAACTCATCGTACCGAGAGGTCCTTCCATTAACACGCAGAGGAGAGTATGACAGACCTAGAGACAGCCCAATTGTAAGAGCGCTGGACTCTCTTAGGCATCCAAACTATGCCACAGCCTTCTACGACGCGTTGGGAAGAGCCCTCTATGAGCTGGATAGGATTGAGTCTAGCGAACACAGGTGGGTAATCGCACTCACTGATGGCCAAGACAACAGTTCTGAGACCTTCTCACTTGACGCCATTGCGGGGATATTCACCGAGAAGGATCGACTCCGCAAGAAGCGCCCCCTGACAATAGAGGGTTTCATTCGGGACAACCATCTTGATGTGAATCTCATCATTATCGGGGTTGGCGGGGAGCTGAAACAGCGTATCGACGCCAGAGTGAGGTCGCCAAAGACGGGGCGGAGAATGACGTTCGAGGAGCTGCTCGAGTCGGTGTGTGAGAACATACCACAGGGGCAGTATCTGTCGGTAGAGGACAGCATCGATGTGAGAAGTGACATTGAGAAGGCCTTCCAAGAGGTCGGAGTGCTGATGGCACAGCTGGAAGTAGGAGGTAGTACTCTGGACTACTAGGAGGTGGATGAGGATGGCGAAGACTATAGAGACCAAGAAGAAGGGCAGTTTTCGTAGGAATGTCATACTCACCTTCGTGACCATATCCATATTGTCACTAGGAGCCACTGGGGCAATCTCCTATTTCTTTGTGGACCTGATTGGCGACTTCACGACTGGCCAGAGTAGCACTGCTCTAGATAGCCAGATACAGACAAACATGCTATCGACGGCCGAGAAGACCGCTGAAGTGATCAACCAGAAGCTCACAAACGCCGAATCGATGATATTGGCGATGGCGGAGGAATGCGAGAGAATATTCAGGAATGACTCAACCTTTGAACCGAGAGAAGTGTACTATGACTACTTCTTCGAGTATGGTGGTCCTCCCGGATCATTCCCGGATGACACCCATTACGATCCGGAATACGGCATCAACGTTTCGTGGAACTATTCGTCGTGGTACATTCCAGGATCAAACTCGAGCAGCTACGCAGCATACGAGGCAAGCCACTCAGACAGACTCGGACGTGTGTCCAACCTAGATTTCATGTTTCAGGCGATTCATCAACAGATCGACTTCCGATGGCTCTATCTGACCTTCGCAGACGATAGCATGTTCATCAACTATCCGGGCAGCGTCTTAGGGGGTTCAGATCTTGACCGCCAGTTGGATCCATGGTATCCCGTTCTTGATGATTGGTATACCGAGATTAGAGCAGGGGACGGGGACATAGTCTTCGTAGAGCCCTATTATGACCCTATTGACGGAGTACTGTTGATTTCAATTGGGAAGACAGTCCACTATCAGAACGGCTCGCTCATTGGGGTCATAGCGGGAGACATCACGATTGAAGACATCAATAGCAGGATTTTGGACATCACAATCTTGGACACCGGATATGCGGCCCTTGTTGAGCAAGTAGGCCGTGGTGTTATCGCTCATCCAGATCTTGAACCAGATGACTATCTAGTTGGACTGCCGCAACTTGCCAACGTAGAGTCCAACGACGATGGCAGCCCGACAGACCTCAACGTTGACCAGGTGGTTTCCGGTTCGACAGGATCGTTGCAGTTCACCAAGGACGGTGATGACTATCTTCTCGCCTATACTCCAGTTGGAAAGGCGAATTGGATATGCGTCATAGTGGTACCGCTTGATGAGGTGAGAGAGGCCATCCCAGCGTTGGAAGCCCGAATCACATCGGCAAACACACAAGCTACGCTCTTCATCTTGTCAATAACTGTGATTGGAATTCTAGTTGCGGCCTCAGTAGCGGTAGCCATCTCTAACCAGATTACACGCCCGCTTCAATACATGATGGACCTAGCAACGAAGAATGTAACGGCCATGATTAGACAAGATCCTCTTGACACCCTTGACTTGCAGGTAGATGTGACATATACATCTAAGGATGACGAGATAGGAGAGTTGGCCCGCGCATTCCAAGGGATGTTGGATTCGATACGAGAAGACGAATCTAACCAGTGAAACAGATACTGAGGTGTAAACGGTGACCCTTGACGAGTGGTCAATTGACAAGTCGAGACTAGTGTATGGCCTGAATCGCAATGATTTGCACTTTCTTGACATAGACCAGGAAGGCCGCTTGGTTGTCAGAATCGGCACTGAGACCATTACGATTGAAGACATTATCAGACGGATAGAAACCGAGGACGAGGAGCGTGTCGGGTACACATCATCCTTCACTCTTAGGTTGCCTCAACTAATCTCGTTTCAGGTCTTGAAGCTGAAGAGGACCTTTGAATCCGTACTGAAGCAAATGGGGTATACTGGGAAGTTCATGGCGGTCTATCCTGTGAAAGTGAACCAACGTAGAGACTTTGTCGTGCAGGTCCTTAGTACGAGTCCCGAATATGGACTTGAGGCTGGAACAAAGGCCGAGTTGTTCCTTATCAGGTCGGTATTGGAGGAGGAGAAACACCGACTAGTCGTCTGTAATGGTGCGAAAGATCCCGAGTATCTGGATAGTATCACTGATTGCATCAAAAAAGGATACAACATTGCAGTGTCAGTGGAGTCACTACATGAGGCCCAAATGATAGTCGAGAGATTTGATTCGAAGAATACGAACTTGGTCTTGCGCCTGAAACCATATTTGAAGGTCAGAGGTCACTGGTCACACTCCACGGGTAGAGATTCCAAGTTCGGACTGAGCATCCACGACCTCTTTGATACAGTCGAGCTTCTGAAGCAGAAGGACTTCCAGGGCTGTGTGTCGACGATTCTTGGACATGTGGGTTCCCAGATTACTGCAATCGAGGATTTCCAAGTGTTTGCGGTCTTCATGACACGGGTATTCCAAGAGCTAAGAGAGATGGGGCTTTCTAACCTCTCCATTATCGACTTTGGAGGAGGTCTTCCAATAGACTACACAAGCACACATGAACCCAACCTGATGGAGCTATACGCTCAGTCTCTGGTGAAGGGCATCAAGGAGGAACTACGAAACTGGCCGGATGGTGAAGTACCTGATATTATGGTCGAGTCGGGTCGCGGACTCACTGCTTTGGGTTCAATGGTCATGATAAAGGCACTCGAGGTGAGAACGGTGTTTCCGTCAGTCGGGGACACTGATGAAAGCAGAGAGAAGGAAGTAGCTGATGCCCTTGAGAGTATGGCCTCGGCCTCATCTGTGGCCGAACTGCTAGCAATCTGGAATGAATCACGTGTGAAGAAGTCGTGGCTTGCAGAGTCCTTGAACGAACTTCGGGAGAAGGAGCGAGCCCTCGCGAGTGTCAGAGCAGGAATCCGGCGCCAACTAGCAAGACTGGGATCAACAGACCTGAGGTCAGATGCTCATCTTGAGAGGCTCTGGTATCCGGATCACATTGTCATTGGGAACTTCAGCGTCTTCAATAGTGCGTGTGACTATGTCCTGGTAAAGCAACACTTCCCGGTGTTCCCTATCATAGACCTTCATGTGCGTCCAGAAACAACAGTGAGACTTGTAGATATCACCTGTGACTCCGATGGCGAGATCTCCCAGTTCCACAGGAAGGAAACGGAGGAGATCTGGTTCACGCAGGACTTCAGACCCCTAACAATGACAGTGGCCGGAATGGGTCAGGGGATTCCTGTAGGACTCTTACAGAACATCCACGGCTCCTACTTCGCCATCGCTCTCACAGGAGCGTATCAAGACGTGATCGAGATGAACCATAACCTGCTCGGAGACCTCCCAGACGTGGAGCTGCTCCTTACGAAAGAGAAGAAGTGGCAGGTAAGATGGCTGACAGGGGCAGAGAGCATGGAGGAACTCCTAGAAGACATGGGGTATGTAGGCTTCGACATAGATGAAGATCCATACATGTCTGGTGATGACTAGTCACGCAACGACAACTAGTGTGCCTGAACCTGCCTGTGGGTTAGGAGTCCCGCCCTACTCCAGCATCTCCTCTCCGGTCCATTCCTTGACCAGACCGTAGATTTCCTTGATTTGGTCGTAGCTAAGGCGTGACATCTTGTCTGAGATCCACTTTCTCATCATGTACGCATTAAGATACTGCTCTCTTAGTCGCTTGGTGGCATTTGACACGCGGATTGCCCTCCACATTTCCTCTACGCGAATGTGGGCAACTCCCTGAATTCTCACATAAACTTGATACTCGCCTTTCGGACATACTCCACGTCGGTCTCCACCACAATGACATCATCGTAGCGGGCCGGGTTC
>JBHLPB010000258.1:0-3555 GCA_048939905.1 Promethearchaeota archaeon | reverse complement strand
GGCCTCCTACTGGGTCGGTGGTCCGGCTCCGTGGGCTTCAAACCCATGATCGTGCAAGCGATTAGAGTTCGATTCTCTTGGGAGGCCGCCATGCTTCCAACTGCACTCCCTCTAGAGTTTCTCCTCCACTAGAACTCCTAGCATTTCCGATAGTGACTCTTCCGTTTCATATGGCGTGAGCCCTTCCGCCTTGGATTTTGCCAAAGCTGCTCGTCTTGCTTTCGTGACTCTGGGGTCGTTTCTGTACGTGGGGTTCTCCTTCATGAATCGAGCCACGACCTGACGTGTGATGACATCTAGCAGCCTACTTCGTGCTCCACTATCTTGGGATTCCTCCTTCTCTGAGCTTGGTTCTAGCGTCTTCAACCGATCGACAATCTCGTCTGCTGCATCATCAAGCCTGCGAGTTCCGAGGTTGACAGTTGCTATCGGGTTGTCCCAGGCGTATTTCCTCCCCGGGACGTCAAGTCTCTCGTTGATTCGCTTGATGACGTATTCAGGAATATTGGAGTCCCTCTCCCTGTTCATAGAGAGCGCTTCGTTCACCGGTGTCGAAACATGAACTGTAGCAAAGATACATCCTCTTCCCATTGCTATTTCATAGAGTTCGTGACGCATACTTGCGTAGTAGTTTGTGTCATCGTGAACAACAGACTTTCCCTCTCCAATCATTCTCTCCGTTTCTTTTAGAGCGGCTTTTCTGACTCTCTTTTCGTTGTCCGGTCTGAATTCTGCGTAGTATCTGTCGTCGCGCCAGTCATCTGTGCTGACGATGATGACGTCAGTTTCTTTCCTCAGTCGTGCAACAATAACAAATGCCAGTGCCGACTTGCCCGAAGCAGGAATCCCACATAGAGCTAGCAAGAATTGGTGCATTAGCTGTCAGAAGAGGTATGCTCATCTCACAAAAGAATCTGCTGAAAAGAAGCAAGGCGCAGTAGCGGGTCTTTCCCACTACTACGGTTTGATTGTAATCTCTAGGCTATTAGCAAGATCCTTGTACCTGTTCCTCACAGTGACCTCAGTCACGTTCGAGGCCTCGGCAATCTCTCTCTGTGTACGCCTATCGTTAGTGATTATCCCGGCTATGTAGAGCGCTGCTGCTGCAAGACCACCGGGGTCTTTCCCAGCTGTGATTCCCTCTTTCCTAGCTTCATTGATGATGCCCATTGCTGTCTGTACGGTCTGACCATCGAGCCCGAGATCTGAGGATATTCTTGGCATAAGGTCGTTCGCTGATGGAATCGGAACCTTGACGTCGACGTGTCGAAGAATCAACCTCACACACTGACCTAGTTCCTTCCTGTTGACTCTGGCTTCAGTGACTATCTCATCAAGCTGTCTGGGGATCTTGTGGATTCTGCAAGACAGATAGATTGTCGCAGCCACCATTCCCTCAATGCTGCGTCCTCTGACAAGGCGTTTTGCAAGTGCTTTTCTATAGACTAGGGCTGCCGTTTCCTTGGTTTCGCTTGGTACTCCAAGCTGAGAAGTAAGCCTGTCCATCTCGCTCATTGCAATACTTAGGTTTCTGTGTTGAGAACTGTGAACAAGAGTTCTAATCTGCCACTTTCGCATACGGTAGATGGCTGCGCGTGAACTTGCAGCGATTGCCCTACCGTTGGCATCTCTGTCGCTCCAACCAATTGTGGTTGCAAGACCTTTGTCAGCCATGGTAAGGGTCATCGGGGAACCGGTTCGTGCCCTTGCGTTCCTTTCCTCAGAAGTGAATGCCCTCCATTCTGGGCCCGAATCTATGTGTCTTTCATTGACTACACAACCACATGTTGTGCACACACTCTCTCCTCTAGTGAGGTCCTGATAGAAGTCATTGCCGCCGCATATCGCGCAAACAGTCGTTCCCCTATCACGGCCGGTCATCGAGCGGACTGGTTTCGCCATTAGTGTTCACCTTGCAGATTGTCTCTCGGATTTGGCCTCACGTATAGTGGGCGCAACACGGTGGTGCAAAACTACACTCCGAGAGGAATGTGTCCCGAAGCGCTGTTATATCCGCATATAAGTTTAGGGATGAGTGAAATTGTGTACTTCACGTCAAATCAGTTTGCTAGAAGTGGCCCAAGTGGGTTGGCGGACGTCCAGAACGAATAGATACCTGGCCGTGTGGGGTCGGTCAGATAGGGAGATACTGTGGACGTCCGCCGTGTTGTCTTGAGCATCACCGATGCGAATCAGATTCTATCTGCTCACTCGAGACAGTTCAGTTCCTTGACTACGGCCTCGGGAATGATGCGTATGTTGTCGAAGTATGTATAGTCGGAGTCGTCAACGACAGTCTTTGACAGCGCGATCTTTACCAGCCCATCCGAGCGACCTAGAAGGTATCCTGCAACATATTGAAGCGGTACAGTCTGCTTGTCTGCCTCTTCCTTGGTCATCGCGCAGCACTCTACTCCGGGACTCTGATAGGTCACTTCCACGATTTCGTGAGACTCGCAGGCTGGATGCCGATTCAGCAGCTGGACGCCAGTATCAATGCGATCTCTTCCACTGACTCTCTCTGTTGCCGATGCATCATAATGGAATGGATCACCACTTACCCTGTGGACCGACGGAACCAGAAAGACTGTCTTGTCTTCCACCGAGGCAATATCGTCTTCTCCACCATCGACATAACGGATGTCACTAGATTCTCCAATTTTGTAGCGAATCCAGTACCTCTTGGCGTCAACTTCCTTCTTCTCTTCTTCCTCTCTTACTGTTGCCTTTATGTCCTCACTGAGGACTATTGGCGTAAACGGGTTCTTAACCATGTCAATCATCTCAACGTTTTTAAGAAGTATTAACTATTGTTAATACACCTCTCGTAATCTTATAAGATTTCTGCAATGCATAAGGAGGAATGCCATTGATTGAGCAACTACTGGTCGTGTTTGGAGTCCTCGTTTTCGGTCTACAACACAGTGGACTCTCTGCACTAAGGGTGAAAGAGAAGATAATCAATCGATGGGGGAAGGTCGGATATGCTCGCCTATTCAATGGTACAAGCATACTTGCCCTCGTGATAGCCTTCTTCTTCATGAACTTCTGGGATTGGCTATACTTCGTCACTGAACCTGAAATCATCCAACCGGTTCTGTTCCTATCTGGCGCCGTCCTGATTGCTCTAGGATTAGTAGTGTCTGCAAAAGCCTCCCAAGCGATATCGGTTAGTACTGTGGCTGACATGCGTACTGATAGAAGACCGGAACTTGTGACGGATGGCATTTACTCACGAATTCGGCATCCGCTATATCTCGCTACCATCCTGCTTCTCTTGGGCATGGCTGCTGTGTATCCATCTACGAACGTGCTCGTATTTGCACTATCACTGGGCTGTTATGTCTTGGTAGGAGCTTGGCTGGAGGAGAGAAAGCTTGTGCGGCAATACGGTCAAGAGTATCAAGAATATCGCAAGAAGACGGGTTTCATCCTTCCTGGCCTTTGAAGACAAGGAAGATCACCAATCTCTACGCTGATCCTTCTAGCACCTCAGAGTAAGTCTTGCCGTACCAGACAAGCGTTTCCACGAGTTGTACATAACAGAGGACCTGT
>JBHLPB010000257.1:0-3598 GCA_048939905.1 Promethearchaeota archaeon | reverse complement strand
TGCAGTCGGTGTCGTGACCAAGGTCAAGGCGAAGAAGATTGAGAAGAAGGCAGCCAAGAAAGAGTAGGTTTGTCCAGCAATACAAGAACCGGGCCGCACGGCCCGTGTTCATCTCTATTTCTCTATTACTCCCTCAACAAGGTCGAAGAGTTTATTCCATCTCATGATGGATAGTTCATAGTCCCACAATGATAGAAGACGACTCTTACGACTACTTTGGAGAACAGCAGGAGCCTTCCACAAGCCCGGGACGCTGGATTGTATTTATCCTACTCCTAATCCTTGGCTCAGTAACGGTCTTCGGGTCAATACTGACGGCGCCGCCTGATGTCTATCTTATGTATGTTGTCTTGCTTCTGCCAATGGTGGCACTTCTTCTCTACGCAGCCTATCGATGGGCACAAGGACGCCCAATTGCTCCGACGGATTTGGATGAAGACGCGAGAATCCTTGCAGCCATGCGTGCTCACGCACTGCCTGCAGAGCATGTTGGGGGCATAGAGATGTACCGTTGTCCTGATTGTGGGATGTCCTTTGAGCTCTCCAATGCCACTCCCGTGGATGACAGAGTTGTACTATGCCCCTTCTGCAAGACGCGGCTCTATATAGAATGATCCTCGCAATTTCTAGTAAAATCATCCGCCGATTGTCAAAATGGAGTTCCATTATAGTAACAAATTGTGACTCCATTTCGTGACCCTCAGTTGTGGCTCCGCATTATATACTACTTCTGAGTGGTTGTTGTCGTGAAACATCATGGCTCTAGCAACTAAATCCCGAGTTTCATCCGTGAAGCAGAACACCAAGGCCCTTGAGGCCGTCAGAAAGATGACCGTTGGTCATGCCTTCTCAGCCTACGTGCGGTGATCTGATGGAAGCCAAGTACAAGAAGGTATTCAAGAAGAGCACCTCTCAGATGAGAAGTGCCACGATGTCAGTCGCATACGCCTACTTCACGAGGTAGTGCAATTGACAGTGCAAGTGTCTGCGGAACTGCCCGAGGAGATTCCAACCGAGGGCAGTACCTTCAGAACCATTCTCGGAAATCGCGACTTCTCCCGACTCTGGTTCGGGCAGCTCGTTTCAAACGTCGGCTTCGCCATCAGCTCATTGGCGCTGCTATTCCTTGCCTACGATCTCACCGGATCAGCTTTGGCAATGGCCATTCTGGCAATGGCACAGACCGCGCCAGTCGTGATCTTTGCTGGTTTCATCGGCGTGTATGTTGACCGATGGAACAGGAAGACAATAATGATTGCCTCAGACATCGCACGCGCATTCCTGATTCTACTCATTCCTCTTGCACCGCTCTTTCCCCCAGTCCTAGCACCGATTGAATGGATCTACCTACTTACGTTCCTATATGCCATTGCTAATGCCTGCTTCTATCCAGCTAGAAGCGCATCAATCCCCAACCTTGTTGAGTCTGACGAATTGGTGACAGCTAACTCCCTATCACAAATGACCTTTCAAGTTGTCCAACTAACAATTCCTCCTCTCGGGGGTGTGCTCGTAGCTCTGCTCGCCCCCGACTACTTCCTTGCCTTCGCAATCAACTCTGCCACCTTCATCCTCTCTGCTATAGCGCTCAGAGGCATCAAGACATCACTGGTGCCCAAAGAGATAGTGGAGAAGGAGTCTGTCAGGTCACAGGTAGTTCAAGGTGCAAGATATGCAGCCAACAACGTGATTCTGGTCTATCTCTTCGTCTTCGCGATTCTCGTAGCCTCATCATCGGGAATTCTCAATGCCCTACTCATTCCGCACCTAGAAGGTCAACTGGGGATCACTGAGATGCAGTTCGGTCTTGTACTGAGTGCAGGTGCCGCGTCAGGAATCGTTGTAGCACTTGTCATGGGCAACCGAAAACGCCTGCCGAAACCCCTCTACATCGTTGCATCTGCAGGCATTGTTGCAGGAATTGCAGTCCTTGGACTGGCCGGAGCACAGGAATTCTGGCATGTCCTGCTATCTTGGACTCTAATCGGGTCCGTTGATGTGATGTTGAACATACCATTGGGTACCCTAATGCAGGAGCTTGTTGTGGACAATTACAGAGGTAGAGTATTCGCACTCTTCAACGTCGTCTTCACAGCGGTTCAAGTCTTTGGAATGGGGTTTGGCGGCGTGTGGGCTGAAACCGCTGCATCGACAGTTCCACCAATGTTCGGCGCAGCCATAGGGCTCCTCATAGTTTCGCTGATTGGGGCCGCTGTTGCTGCCAGAAAGAGGCTCCACAGCCAACTAGATGTTATGCTTGATGACTCGGATCAAGAAGTTGCTAGAGAAGAAACCGAGTGCACAGAAGTCCTGCTTGAAGTGCCAACCTAGAGCAGGAACCGGGCGAGCAGCCGCAAAATCGGTTCTCGCCCACCTACTTTTTCCGATAGAATCGGGAAACAGAGATGTTGCGGGTGGCCCAGGGTAACCAGTCCCTAGCGTTCATCTCACGTTCTTCTGACTGACAAAGCGTAGGAGCGTTATTAGCCAGATTATGAAGAAGGCAGTGGAAATGCTGTCAAGCATGGCAAATATCTCATTTCCATAGCCCCCTGTCAAAGACAGGTACAGCTGACCCAAAGTAGTGACAAGGAGGCAGACACTCGAAACGATGAGTGCTACTCTGGCTCCCCTAGCTCCATGATTCATGTTCATCACCTACAAACAGACGTTCACAAGTGATGGAACTCATCAGATTTGGATACTTGACTAGGACGCTCAGAGCAAGTGACTGCGCCAATAGAAAACCGAGAGCTGCAACCAAATCGATGGCGCTGGGGGCGAGATTTGAACTCTATCTCACTGTCAATCCCTTGGACTTCTCGGTAACAACAAACCGTTCTGGTTGTGATCCGTCCAAATCCACAAAATCGTATTCTCTCGCTAGTTCACCGGTGGTCAAGGTTCTCCCCGTCTTCTCTAGAATATTAGGGTCTGAAGCTAATTTTACAATTGCACGCCCAACATACCTTGTGGACTCTGTTCTTTCATAACCTGCATAGTCTTTGTAGTTCTCATCATTCAGTTGTCCATCTTCGGATGTCCTCTTCAGATGTTCAGTCCGAATCCAACCCATCGAAACGTAGACCGAGGTCACATTGTGTTCTAACAAATCAATTGCCATCCCGTATGCCAATCTTGCCTTAGCCTGTTTCACCACATCGTAAGGGACTTGTGAAAGATACTTGTCATCATCCCAGAAACCTGTAGTAACAATCAAACCCGATTTACTAGGAACCATCAGATTAGCTGCTTCTTTGCTACAAATGAAATGTGATCTGAGACTGACCTGAAACATGTGATCCCAACGCCATAATGGCTGTTCCCAGAAATCAGCCGAGAAACTGTCCGTTTCGATATCTAGTTGAAAGTTCTTGTCAGTATATCCTGCCCACACGTTGTTGACCAGAATATCGAGTTTGCCTTCACGTTGAGAGATTGTTTCAAAAATGGATCTAATCTCATTCTCGTTTGAATGATCACATTCGACTATGATGCATTCCCCTCCCACTTTCTCAATCAACTCTTTCGTACTATCAAGTGTAAGATCATCATATTGCGTCTTTGATTTCCCCTTCCTACTCCTACCTGTGATGTA
>JBHLPB010000029.1:0-14669 GCA_048939905.1 Promethearchaeota archaeon | reverse complement strand
ACCTCTGATAAGATATCGCATTGGAAGATACCAAAAGGAACTCCGATAGATATCAAGAAGGAAACCAAAGCCGCCAAGAAGAGAGAGATTGCTTTTTCTAATGATAAGCTGTCTGCCTTCATACAAGGTCTAGTTAAGAAGAAGATATGGGATTTGGAGAATTGCTCAGAAAGAGCACTCCCCAATGCGGCAGTTCTAACGTTTTCGATTAGAAACAATGATGATTTATTGTTTGAACAAAAGGTGTGGGAGAACTGTAGATTTGACGATAAGAGGACAAAAGAACTCCTAAGAACTCTCGCCGCAAACATTCCTCTAGACTGGACGCCTCCATAGGTCTATCCAGACCGACACTTTCCGAAGGTGGGCTGCAAAGCCATCCATCAAACTCCTATTTCCTTGAATCACCAATTAGATACCAAGATGTGCCCTTTGGTAGCACCTAGTTTCTGAAACTGGTATCCGGGTTTCAAGATTGCTACCTGCAACTCTCATTGCTCCGAACGTATACATCATCTTCCCAGCATCCTGAACGACGGTAGCTTCACTCCTTGGTGGCACACTGTCTCCGGGTTGTTTCTGAACAGGTCCGTACTAGACTATATCCCTCCCCAATGTGGCCCTATTCCATACTGGGAATGCTGTACCTTTGTGAAGATGCTAGCTAACCAATGAAACACGAATCGGATTGCGCTAGTCAGTCTACGATAGCGGTCGACTTAAGTACAGAGTCTAGAAATGCGCAGAGCACAGGTCATAGTAGAGATGAGATTTGGTTATCAAGGTTTGATGCAAGATCTCGCATTGCATCATATGAGAGCTTGAGATGGCCCAGACACGCCACTAGGATTGAAGGGTCCAATATCCAAACTACCGGCTGGAGGTACAGCTCCACTCGCTTGGAAGTGAGATGATTTAATGAAACGAGAAATACTCGCACGTCATGCAATGCGTTTCATTGGAATTCTGATTTTCGTAGCTTTGCTATCCAATGTCGACCTTAGCCTGATTGTCAATCTGACTACAAGTGTTAATCCTTCTATTGCTCTCCTTGCAGTGGTGCTGGTCATACCGATAGTCTTTCTGAAAGGTGCTCGTTGGTATGTTCTTGCGAAAGGTCTCGGAATACGACTTAAGATGTGGGAGGCTGTCGACGGATTGTGTATTGCTCAAATGACTAGCTTCACCTTGCCAGGCGCCTTAGGTGACCTTGTCAGGGTTCCATACCTCAAGTGCCGGGGCAACACGACGGATCGTTCCCTGATGAGCATCTTCTTGGACGCGGTTGCTGCGTCGGTTGTGCCATATACGATTACGGCAGTGGCCGTGATTCTACTACTGGATGTAGACTATCTTGTTGCCTTGGCAGTGATTGTCACCGGTGCAGTTCTGATTGCGGCCTTCTATGCAACCTACAGGATGATCAGGCTAATCCTCTCACCCTGGCTACTGAGAGCAAGAATCAGGCGATTGAAGGGGAGAGGAATATCGGGGGAGCTGAGTGCTGGGATTGGGACCTCCCTTCGCTCCACCGGTTGGAAATCAGTCGCAATGGCGATTCTGTTTGCTGGTGGTGCATGGCTTCTCTACACATTCCAAGGCTTTCTCCTCGCAGATGCGTTGGGTATCCAGCTATCCTGGATATCGGTGGCCATGGCAGTTACTGTCGCGGCGATGTTGGCCTCCCTGCCGATATCTATCCAAGGAGTCGGAGTTAGAGAGGGAGCTCTTCTTCTCACGTTTGGAACGATGGGTGTAGATGCTGCAACAATCATCACGTTTTCTCTAATTCTGATGGCTGTCACACTCACGCCTTCGCTCTGGGGGTTTATGAGTTGGCTCAGGGACCCCTTTGTACGTATTAATCCGGATTCCCTTGAGGAAGCTATTCTCGAACCTTCTGCTATAGTGGAGTGAACTGCACTCAAATCCTACAAGGTAGCCTCAGACTGAAGGGTTCTCAGCCCTTTCTTGGACTCTATCCTTGAGATCACTCAGTGGCTCGGACACGAGTCATGTCATACATTCGCGATAAGACTGAAATCTGGCCTATGTGCATCGCTTCGTGTTCTATCAGATGAAAGAGAATCCATTCTATGCTCACCTCAGCGTGGCCCAGGTCAACGAGCCTGTCGAGTTCATCATCATCGATGCTCTTCAACCACTCATGGACTTCCTCTCGCACTTCGGATAGTCGGTCAAGATAGAACTTCACTACCTGCCCTGTCAGCTGGTCGATGTCTTCTCTCAGGGGAAATGCCTGTTTCCATTTCTCGTAGTCCATTTCCCTCCCGCCAATGTCCTCAAAGATCCATGACCACTCGACTGCCGCTATATGCAGGAGCAGAGTGCCTATCGTTTCTATACTCCTTCCGTGAGGACTGTAGTCGATGTCAACATCTGACAGTGACTCTATTCTACTAAGCAAACGTCCTCGAGTTTTCTCCATCATTGAGTATAGTAGTGCTACCCGAGGCGATAATCCGTCCTCTCTTTCAAGAGTGACTACTCGCTTGGCTTCTTCGGACATACGTCTGGCCTCACTGTGAATTATCAGAGGAGCTATTTGACGATATACTTTGTTCCGGCATATGCGGACGTGTACTTACTGTTCGCACTTCTCTGATTCACAGCTCATGTAGCTGCTGGCAGAACAAGAACGAAGGAGGCTCCTTGACCGTGGTCCCCGGTGACTCTGTCTTCTATCCAGATTCTGCCACCATATCGGTCAACGATCTGTTTGACAAGGGTGAGCCCCAACCCCCATCCCCGCTTCACTCTCTCATCGAATCGAGAGAGTATTGCCTCTTTCATCGTATCGCTAATTCCAGGTCCCCGATCCTCAATCTTCAGCATCAGCATGCCGTTTTCGTCTGTCGGATATTCTGAAACATCGATGATGACGGCTTCGCTCTGATCCATTCTGGCAGCGTTGTGCAATAGATTGTAGAATAAATCAATCAAGAACTCGTCGGCCAAGACCTTCTGTTTGCCTTTGACAAGATTGGTATTGACCTTTATCTCCTTGTCTGGATAGGAGTCCACGACTATCTCGATAGCGTCCATTACGGATCGGTGCAGATCTGTTTCCGAAAGCTCCTTCTCCCCATCTACGAGCCGCCCGAGTTTCTTGACGTTTCCAGTCAATGTGACTCCTCGTTTGGTCTGTGCAAGAGCTCTGTTGGCAAGCACCCGAAGTTCCTTGCGTAGCTCAGAGTCTCTCAGCATGAGTTCCAGACTGACAAGAATGCCCTGTTGCATGTTGGCCAAATCATGGGCCATGAGGTCATTGTAGAACTCCGCCTGTGCTTTGGCTCTTGCAAGCTCTTTCTCCACAGTCTTTCTCCTAGTTATGTCCCTTGCCACTCCAAGGACTCCAATCGGTGTGTCATCATCGTCGCGCAAGAATGTTCTTGAAATCTCAATCCACACAATCGTTCCATCCTTGTGAAGCATCTGAATCTCCAATGGTGGAGACTCATAGCTGTCTTTACCAACAGTTGCTTCTAGGCGCAGTGATTCCGTAAGGGTCTCTTCGACTAACTTGAGCGAATCCGACGCCATAATCTCGCTTAGTGGCATGGACATTGCTTCTTCAGATGTGTAGCCAAGAACCTCCTCAATAGAAGGACTAACGTAGGTGAATCGCAGGTTCATGTCAACCGTCCAGATGATATCCACCACACTCTCCGCCAGTCGTCGATAGCGTTCTTCACTCTCCCTCAGAGCTTCCATCGCCCTATGTCTCTCGATGACAGCGGCGAACATCCCCGCCACTATCTGAAAGAACTCCTTGTCTTCCTCTGAGAGCTGCTTCACAGTACGATTGGCGACATTCATGACCCCTAGAAGTTCATCGTTTGCACCCACTATGGGCCAGAAGATTAGAGACTGCACTCCGAGCTCCTCAATCACTCTCATTCGAGACTTCAGCTCAGCGCTTTTGGAAACGTCTGACTCGAAGATGGGCGTCTTGGTCCGTGCTACGCGGGCTGCAAGATACTCTGGATCATCCAAGGACACCGCATCTTGAACTTCCCCTGCAGGTATCCCGACCAAAGCCTCCAGCCGGAGAACGCCCTCTTGATCATCGAGGAGTCTCAGAGTCCCAATGTCGAACTCGAGCGTTTCAACCAATCCGGCCAAAACCCGGTGGTAGAGTTCCGGGCTCCCTCTTGGATGGAGCGCCGCTTCGGCAATCAGGCGAAAAGCCTTTCTCTCCCGCATGAACATCTCTTCATTTGCCATGTTCTACCGCTCGACTACTTTGACCGAGATGTGTCCTCTCTGATGGTAAGGCAATCATCCTATTTGAGTAATAAGGGACTTGGTCTGGTACAACACCTGCAAATCAGAATTGAGCTCACAGAACCACGACTCCTGTCAAGAAGGGAACTACTCACAGAGGCGGTCAGTAGTCTTTATAGGTTTGCAGCCACATCGCACTGTGTCTGGTGGGCGATGGATGACCGAGTCTGGTTCGACGCCACATATCTCAGTGTTCTGGGACTTCGAGAATGTTCACGAGGATTTCAGAACACACAAGGAGATGACGAAGGCGATTCAAGAAACCGGGACTGTTGTTAAGTCCTATGCATTTGCAGACTGGACCAACCGCCGTCAAGCGGCAGAGGAGCTCTACAACCTTGGATATGACGTCATACATGTGCCCGACAGCAGAGACAATGCCGCTGATTATAGAATGGCGGCCTACATCACAGACCACATGGTCCACTACCCTGAAACAACCTGCTATGTTCTGATTACGGGGGACGGAGACTTCAAACTAATCGCAGGAGCCATTCGTCACCGCGGCCTGGGTCTCTGGGTCATCAGCAACCCCCTAATCACAGCATTCGAAATGACGGATCTCGCGACGAAGTATACTGATGTTCACTCATTCAGGAGAATCTCACTAGACTGTCCTGACGTGGGTCAATGTGAGGAACGCGCCCGAAGCATCTCCGACTTGCGGCACATTATGGGAGCCAAACTGCAGGAGGCTATTCAGACTGTGGAGGAGGCTGGAAACAAGCCTGGTCTGGGCAACGTTAAGTATGTAATGCAATCACTTAACCAAGACTTCAGTGAGAAAGAACTGGGATTTCAGAGCTGGAACGACTTTCTGAGTTGGGCTGAATCAGAGAGTTACGTTGTACGAGAGGGTGCCCTGCCCGCCACGATTCTCCGACTGCCTGAAACGCTTTCAGAGCAGATGTCAAAGCTATCAAAGGAGAATAGAGAGGCCTTTGAAACTCTGGTAAGAGTTGTAGAGGAGGGAATAGATGAAGGCAAACCGTATACGCTTCCTACTCTCAATGAAGAACTCAGAGATAGAGGACTTGACATTTCCAAAGTGGGCTATACGAACCTACCGGATTTCGTTTTCTCAGCCGAAACCAGGAGCCTCGTCAGAGTCATGCCGTATGGTGGAGATGAGGTCGTTGTCCTTCCGTACTGTCGAGTTGACAGAATCCGTGAATGGTTTGAGAAGAATGTGCGGCGCCTCTTCGGCGAGTCAGTGAATGTGCCCAAGCCCCTTTTCTTGGAGAAAATCCGAAACATGATTCTTGAGAATGGTAGCACTCTTCCACAGCTTGAGGAGTATCTTCAGGACAAGAAGATCAGGGAGAAGTATAGAGCAATCTTGGAGTCAAGTGACATTCCATTCCTGCCTCCCTACCAGCAGAGTCTTGCGCACATACTCTTAGGAAAGGGACACAGTTGTGCAGAAACCGTTGTGAAGGTCAATGCTGAACTCAGCCCTCTAGGGATAACTCTAAATTGCCCTTCGTAAGACACGGTGCGAGGAGGCTATTGACTATGACAGATGACCCCTATGTAAGACTAGCAGCTGTTCTCGATACTATACCCAATGGATTTAGTCATATCGAGGATGGAACTCACCTAAGAGTGTTAGAATGGATATTCACTCCTGAAGAGGCTGATCTAGCGAGCAAACTGAAGCTAAGAGGGGAAACTGCAGAGGAAATCACTGCGCGGCTAGACCTGTCCCTAGAGGAAACGACAGAGCTTCTCGAAGTAATGGTTGGAAAGGGCCAAATTAGTGGCTGGATGTCCCGCTCTGCCCAAGCGAGAAAATACGCGCTCATGCCATTTGCAGTTGGCATATTTGAAGAGCAGCTTGAGCGAATGGACGAGGAGTTCGCAAAGCTTCTGGAAGAATACTACGAGAAGGGCAAGGGGGTACCTCTCTTCAGCACTGGTCCTCCTATCTTCAAGGTCATTCCTGTAAACACATCGGTGAGCACAGATCTCATCGTTCATCCCTATGAACAGGCCGAGAAGCTCATTGAAACCTCAGCCTCCTGGGGCGTAAGAGAATGTGTCTGTAAGAAACAGAAGGGATTGATTGGAGAGCCCTGTTCATATCCGACGACCGTATGTATCAACATAGCACCAAGGAGAGAGAACGCCTTTGATGACATTGAACTCACAACACCAATCAGCAAGGAGGAAGCCCTGAAACTGCTTCGTGACTCTGCAGAGGCCGGGCTTGTCCACTGTACGATGAATGTTCAGCGAGACCAGACCTACATTTGTAACTGTTGCACATGCTGTTGCGGGGTACTCCGAGCAATGACAGAGTATGACCAACCAAATGCATTTGTAGACTCAGATTTCATCATCAGCATTGATACTGACTTATGCTCAGGCTGTGGCACATGTGTTGATCGTTGCCAGTTTGATGTTCTGAGCGTTCCTGAAGATGTCAGCGTTGCGAACAAAGACCGATGCATAGGTTGTGGTGTCTGCGTCATTGGTTGTCCTGAGAATGCACTGTCATTGGTGCCCAGAGAAGGCCGAGGTGAAGTGGAACCGCCAGAATCGCTCATGGATTGGATGACTAAGAAGGCGATATCTAGGGGCGTTGACCCCTCCGAACTGATGTAGGACACTCTGTTTCAGAGAACTGGGTAATGCTTTAAGAGGGAGGCCGAAACAGGAAGAGCGACTGCCCCAATGACGATTGACTCGGACGAAGGGGAAGAAGCGTCCCCTGCTCGGCGACGCAATCGAAGATACGTTCCGAATCTAGCCGAGTTCTACTTCAGGCCACAATTCGACTGGACAGTAGAGGAGGCCCGAGCTTCATATGAGGCTCGCCAATCTCCGTCAAGCCAAGTCAATCTTGACCACGTCTACTATGAAGACTGCACCGAGGGCATGGGCAAGCTCCCCGACGGTTCAATAGACTTGGTCATAGCAGACCCACCTTTTGGTATCGACTTTGATGGCAAGAGCGGAGCGTACAACAGAGATGCGTCATTGGTTGTTGAGGGCTATGAAGAAGTTTCGGAGTCCTACGACGAATTCACAAAGAACTGGATTCGAGAGATACCCCGCGTTCTGAAGTCAGATGGTTCCGCCTACATATTCTCCGGTTGGACCAATCTTGAGCCTGTGCTTAGAGAGGTTCGTAAGGCTGGTTTGACAACAATGAACCACATTGTCTGGCACTATCCGTTTGGAGTCTTCACACGGCGTAGGTTTGTGACTAGCCACTATCATATTGTCTTTCTTACCAAGGACCCGAAGAAATACTTCTTCAACAAGGTGGAGCACTACCCTGAGGATGTGTGGGCTGTGAAGCGCAAATACAGAACCAGGGAAGTCAAGAACAGCACGAAGCTCCCGACAGATGTCGTGATGAGGTGTATCGACTTCTCCTCGAAACCTGGAGACGTCGTTCTGGACCCATTCATAGGCAATGGTACTACTGCAGTGGCCGCCAAGTGCAGTTGGAGACATTTCATAGGTTTCGAGATCAATCGTGAACTCAAGACTGTGATTGAGGACGAGCTAACAAGTGTCGGACTTGGTGAGGCATACATGCCCTATGGAGAGCGTCTGCCAACCATAGAGCAGCTTGCAGAGAAATACCCCAGTGCTTATCGGGAGTATCTGCGAAGAGAAGGAGAACAATAGGCCCGAATGTGACAACTAACTGACAGTATGACTCTGGATGACCTTGGAATAATGGAGTGCTGCGAATGAGCCTAGAGGACATCTTTGCCCTCCTTGAGGAAAGAGCTGACCCACTGGGCGATGTGGCTGCTGCAAGCGATGTCTTCACCAGACAGTATGGTTCGGAACTGGCTGGATGGGAACGACGCTTTTTGAAGGAGTTCAATGAACGGTCGCCTGGAAGACCGCATGTCTATCGTGGCTTTGCCCGTCACACGGCTGATGCATCATTGGTCCTTCTCACACCTAGTCCTTGGCTCTTAGAGGGAGTGTTTGTGCAACTTCCTCTTGGCATGGAGCCGCCTCCGGATGGTGCTTGGATTGAGGTAGCCGGACGCAGTGCAGTGGTTTCAAGCGTGTTGGAACGTCCTGGGAAACTCTTGAAGGCACTACTTGCAGAGTCCTACGAGATGTCGACTTCAGAAACTTGCTCTGTCATTGAGCCTCCCTTGAGCCTGAAACAGCTCTCGAACCTGCTCTTTGAGAATGTCGGGATGGCCGAGGCTAGCAAAAGGGTATTTGCTCTACTCTTCGCGTCGAGCCCCACAATCTTTGGGTCCATTGGAGGATTGACCACTGGGATACAGGCTATTGCATCACAGGCTCAGGTTCGAAGGTTGTTATCGTTTGTACGCAGGGTGCTGCCTCCAACTCTCAGAGGGAAGTGGGCATCGAGGAGAACGATCTATGGGATTCGTGTATCAACTCCTCGTCTTTGGCGGCTCGATGTTGGTCCTCAGAAGCGCCAGAAGATGGAAGCCATCTGTGTGAACCGCCGTGATAAATCAGGCTTCAGAGAAGTCTCTGTGGGCGCCCTGACAGATAAGGAAACTGCAGCACTTCCTGATGTGCCACTGGCGTTGGCATCGGAGGATTTCTGGATTGAAACAGGAAGCCCATCTGACCTGAGGCTTCCAATCCTGAAATCTGCCATCACCTATCAGATGCTCACTCCTGAAGTGTCCCAGCGTTCGATAGACGCAGGCACAAAGCACGTACTGACCAAGATTGAGGGTCTAAAGGAGAGCTTTGGGCTAGAAGACTCAGCCCTTGCTCGTGGTCATCTACTTGATGCAGATGCACTTGGACGACCACTCAGTGCAACACGTCTAGCACGCTCTAACGCTCGCGCGGAGTGGAGGACTAGGATAAGTGCCAGGGACATCAAGACGTCGTGGAATCGAATTCTTGAGCCCGCACTGAAGGAATTCATGGAGCTCACTCAGCTGAAGACTGAAACAGAACGTGACTGGGGTCCGGATAGTCGTGTATACAAGTTTAACACGAAGGTTCTTCGGGCACTGAAGAAACTTGACACTGGTCAGACGGGATCACTTGGTCCCACACTCGAGGAGATTGCATCTGAGGCCTCTGTTGAACGTCATGTCGCAGCCGAAGCTCTGGGGAAGATGAAACATAGTGGTGTTCTGTACGAACCCCGTCACGGCCACTACAGGCTAGTATAGGGAAATCTGGCCTAGTCGAAGGCTCTCCAGAATTCCTCTGGTTCGCTTCCGTCCTCGATGAGTTCTATCTCTTGGACTCCTACACGCTCAGCATCGTATCTGCGTGCTAGCATGGTTCCATCGAACTTCTCTCGCGCACTGGCATCTTTACCTCGCCAGACGAAGATGTCATCCCACGTGTCCAATAGATAGACATCTTCACTTCTGAGAGAACCACGTGAAACAGGAACTTCCGCGAAGAAGGTGTCGTCCCCCTCGTGGTGGACCCTCCAGAGCTTGTATTCACGCTTCTCCAGTTGAACCCTTCTGAGGATTCCTTCAGTGTCTTCATCAGTCAGCTGAAAGTCATCAAAGAGGGCCCTAAACTCCTCTGGCTCATTCCCGCCTTCGATGCGGTCGATATCTGCATGCCCCTTCCTCTCAGTGTCTTTGAAGACTGCTGATGCTGCAGTCAGAAACTTTTCATCCACTGTAGAATTGGGGCCAATCCACAAGTAAATCTTCGGGCCTGCATCAACCAGGTAGCAGTCGCCCCTTCCAAAGGCGCCCGGATCTGACATTCTCACCAAGCGGCCCTTCTGGACGTGAAAAACGGTCGGCTCGATCATGAAGAAGCATCTGGCTCTAAGTGGCCTTAAGTCATCTCTGTATCAACTCTTACGCTTGAGTCCAAGTCTTGTAGGGAGCCGCTCATTCGTTGACGCTTATATCGGTGATTGTTCCAGATGGCTGCAGACATGAATTGTGAATGAATAGGGTGTCCATAAATGCCTGAACTGCCAGAGATTGAGGTACTTGCTCGCAGGTTGAAAGAACAACTCATCGGCAAAGCAGTTAGGAGTGTGAAGGTCTATGATCACGTTGTCATCCACGGTCGGCCAGTCGATTCTTTTGAGTCTGCCTCGGTGGGGGAATCGTTTCAATCGTTCAGACCAGATGGCAAATTCATCATAATGAGACTCGAGATGCACGATCTGGTTGTCAATCCGATGTTGACAGGGAGGTTTCGAGTCACTGAGGGGCCTAGAAGCCCCATCAAATCCGACATGTTCTCAGTGAGGACGGACGATTCCACGCTGTGGTACTACGACCGAAAGAGGATGGGACGGGTCTATCTCGTTCCGAAGGGCGACTACTCTAGCGTTGCGGGCTTTGCTGGCAGAGGGCCTTCACCGTTGGACCATGAGCTTACTCTTGATGTGTTCACAAAGAGAATCCGGCACCGCCGTGGACAGATGAAGAACGTTCTCCGCAACCAGAGATTCGTCAAGGGTATTGGAAATGCCTATGCTGATGAGATTCTGCTATACGCGGGCATTCTGCCATTCAGAAAGCGCAGTTCTCTGTCCGATGAAGAAGTGGAACGCCTCTATCACTCAATGAGGAAGGTTCTCCTGAGAGTCATCGACGTCCTATCCGATCGCGACCTGAGCCAACTGGGAAGTGAGAGAAGGACGTTCTTAATGATTCACGGCAAGGGTGGGGGAATCTGTCCCCTCTGTGGCGGACGCATCTCTGAGGTTACAGCCAATCGCTTCAAGACTAACTACTGTCAGACCTGCCAGAAGTAGACGCAATACTAATCTGTGAGGGATACTGCCGTTCGTTCGCCACCTGGAGCGGATGGACTATGGACAAGTGGGAAGAGAATTTCCTTCGAGAGATTGTAGAACTTGACACCAATAGTGATGAAAAGAAGAACTACGCTGAGTGTGCAGAGATCATCAAGAGGTACTGTGAGGAGGCTGGTCTAGACGTCGAAGTCTTTGATTCGAAGCATGACGACAAGCCTCAGCCCAATATCGTGGCAACAATGGACGTTGGTGCCAAGGAAACGATTCTACTGTGCACACACTATGATGTGGTTCCTGCAGGTGATATCGATTCTTGGAAGAAGCCTCCTTTCAAGTTGACAATCGAGGGAGGGAAGGCATACGGTCGTGGAGCTTCGGACAATAAGGGCAACATTGTCGCTTGTGTGAGTGCAGCCAAAGAACTTGTCAAGAAGAAAAGCTCCAAGGTCAACTGGAAACTTCTCATCTCACCCAATGAGGAGATTGGAGGTGAGTGGGGAATCGACTATCTGATTAACGGGCCGCCAAAGGTCCGAGGGGCCTTTGCGATTGTCGTTGACTCTGGACCCGAGTATGTAAGCATTGGTGCGAGTGGGGTTGTCGGTGGGACTATTACTGTCCATGGTTCGCAGGGCCACGCTGGCTATCCCTTTGCATATGCAAATGCAATCCATCTATCAATCCCTCTGATGACAGTGATGCTTGACTATGTTGATATCAGACATAAGGTCGAATCTGCGCTGCCTGCTCCTCCAGGATCGCCACATCTGACCCTCTGGGGTCGTTTCTCGATGACCATGTTTCAGGCTGGAAGCAAGTCGAATGTCATACCGGGAAAGGCTGAGATTACGTTCGATTGCAGACTTATCCCCGAAGAGAAGCCCAAGGACATCGCGAAAGACATCGAGAGTTTCCTTGAGAGCGCAAAGGAAGAAACCGGAGTAGATGCGAGTATTGAGTTCAAGATGAATGTCCATGGATGGAGTTCAGACCCGGAGAATGAGTTCATTCAGAGGTTCCATGATGCAGTTAAGGAGGCAGTAGATCCTGAGATTCCGATAGCAGCAGACCTTGGAGGTAATGATGGCCATTTCTTCACAGCTGTCGGTATTCCAACAGCTTGCTTCGGGACGTTGCGAGATGACAATAACTATCATGGTTTGGATGAGTTCATGCACCTTTCAGATTTTGAGAGTGTGAAAGATGCACTCATCGTTTTCGCTGAGAAGGGTGATTAGATGACAGACATTCACGACTTGGAGATTGGGGCGCCAGGACCATTCCTCCCGCCCTACGAGAATGTGCTAAGGAATGCTAGGACAATAGACTCCTTGGGCTATGACAGCATGGCATTTCCTGACCATTTTGCAGGATTCCTGCCCGAGAGCATTTGGACGGGAGATATGACCCCTCTTTCGTTCTTTCAGAATTCACCCCACACATATTTCGAGCTTTCCACTATCATGGCCGCCTGTGCTGCAGCTACCGAGAATGTGAAGCTTGTGTCTGCAGTCACTGAACCAATTCGAAGACACCCAGTGCTTATCGCACAGACATTCCTCACTTTGGACCACATCAGTAATAGCAGGACAATCCTGGGTATTGGTGCCGGCGAGATAGAGAATATCGAACCATATGGCCTAAGCTATTCAGGTCAGGTTGGAAAACTCAGAGAAGCACTTCAAATCATTCGAAGAGTTTGGGAAACCTCCGAGCCATTCGATTTCGATGGGAAGTTCTGGAAAATGAAGAATGCAGTGATGTCCCTCCGTCCACTTGACCCAGACCGGCCTCCCCCAATCTGGATTGCAGCACGTGGACCCAAGACGCTCAAGATTACTGCAGAGTATGGTGATGGCTGGATTCCCACACTTCTCGCGCCGAAAGAATATGGTGAGAAGTTCAAGGAAATCAAGAATCACAGGAAGAAACTCGATAAGACCGGCCCTTTCACTGCTGCACTCTGGAATTGGTGTATTCTGGATGAGGATCCTTCAGCCATAAAGACGATGAAACAGAATCCAATCGCAAAGACATTTGCTCTTGGGCTATCCTCCGAGTCGTGGGAGCGATTGGGCTTTGAGCATCCATTTGGCGATTTCAGCGTATTCACGGACTTCATTCCAATGAGAATCAGCAGAGAGCAGACACTGCAGGCCATGGAGCAGGTCCCAGAGGAAGTCCTTGATGAATTCTATATTTCTGGAGGTGCAGAAACAATGATCAAGCTGCTAGAAGATTATGCTCGGGCTGGATTGAATCACATAATACTTTGGAATGTCACAGGTATGTTCGATCTAGAGCGAGTTAAAAGCTCTTACAATGTATTGAAGGAGATATTGGCATATGTCAAGGGATAGTGTAGTTCTGGTAACGCAGAATGAACACAAGATACGTGAACTCACTCCCCTTTTCGAGGAGTATAATGTTCCCTTTGAAACAACTGACCTGGCCAAATATGAGGTTCGTTCGAACAGTGTTGGGAACGTCGCAATGGACGCAGCCAAGTTTGCATATTCCAAGCTCAAGCGTCCTGTTGTTGTGGACGACACCGGTCTCTATATCGAAGCACTCAATGGATTTCCAGGCTCCACCGCAGCCTACGTCCTAGAATCAATTGGCTTTGAGGGTGTTCTGAAGCTGATGGAAGGAGTAGAGGATCGGGACGCAAGCTTTGACACTGCAGTCGGTTTTGCCAATGGATGGGTCTTCAGATACTTTGTTGGCTCTGTCTATGGAGATATAACGACTGCTCCCGCTGGTGACAAAGGGTTCGGCTATGACCCAATATTCATCCCCGATGGTGAAACCAAGACCTATGCTCAGCTATCCATAGATGAGAAGATCAAGATATCTCATCGGACTGAGGCCTTTCGTAAGTTCCTTGAATGGTACGTTGAGAAGTTTTAGCGAGTCGGAATCACTTAATAGGCCACGTTATTTTACCACTTACAGTGGTGACAATGTCGGTTAGTGACGCCGCTCTTAAGGCGCTCAAGGAGCTAGGACTCACAGAGTATGAAACTTCGTCCTATCTTGCCCTTGTTGAAGGGGGTCAGATGGCGGCTTCAGAGATAAGCACCAAGTCCCAAGTGCCTTACTCTAGAATCTATGACGTACTTGGTAGGTTAGAGGAGAAGGGTTTCATAACTGTGAGCAAGGGCCGGCCCACTCTGTATACGGCCAAAGCACCAACCGAGGTAGTTCGTTTAGTTAGACTCGATTGGGAGCAGCGAATCGAGAATGCCAGCAAGCTAGTCGTAGACGAACTTCAAGCCATCTTCGAACAGGAAACCATAGCCACAACACGTGACGTCTGGCTCTTGCACGGGCGGGCTGCAATTCTTGCCAAGGCATTGGAAATGCTTGATTCTGTCAAAGAGGAGGTGATCCTGTCTGTACCTGCCCTGACTATGGAACTCGAGGAGCTGAACCCCGTCATTGACAGAGTGCTGTCCGTTAAGGCACAGAGAATCAGAATCCTGACCTCCAATGTTGATGCTTCATTCAAGTCGTTGATACCAACTGGATTTGAGGTACGAACGCGTGACCGAGTGTTCGGCGCCGGCCTTGTGATTGATGCTCGCCAGACACTCATTATGCTTGCGGGCGGGGATGAAGAAGGAGGGTTCCTCGGAGT
>JBHLPB010000256.1:0-3618 GCA_048939905.1 Promethearchaeota archaeon | reverse complement strand
GAAACCACGAATCACACTGATTACTTCTATGCAGTCTGTTGGGAGTAGGATATGAAGCTCATTTGTCCTCTTCATCATTCGAAGGAAGCCGAGGACTGAATGTATTCCTCCCATATGATCGAAGTGGCCATGTGTGATTGCTATAAGCCCTAAGTCACTCACAAACTGGATGCTCCCGCGGTCCAAGAGGTCGCGGAGTGCACCATCTCCAACATCCAGCAGCATCATCCGTTCCGTGAACTTTGAAGTGATGACAATTGTAGTGGCGACTCCTGCGGCGCTGTATGGAATGCTGACCTCGACTTCGTCGTTCTCCCATTGCACGGGATTAGTGCTGAGCTTTCGCTTCATTCCGAATCACTTGCGCTAAGTTCGCTGTATCAGCGGATTCCGGAGGGGGGTGTCGAATTGATTCCTCCAATCCGGGTTTGATGCTTTAGGACTAGTCATATCCGAGCTTCGGTACGCGTGCAAGCCAATTCATGAAGTAGCCAACGAGGACTGAGATGACAAGACCACCAGATGCGAGTAGCAGAGTATCAAACAGTGTAGGTGTTGCTCCACTGAGGAGTTGCAGCCAGCTCCAGTAGAATCCTGTCAGGGTCAAACCTGAGAAAGCCACTTTCTTGAGCGGCACTTTCACGCTTCGGGTCTGAAGGACACCCATGTCTGTTAGTGCCGCTGCGAGTGCGCCGCCTTTGTCTGGCTTGAGCTTCAAACGCTTCGACAGAGCTCCAACTGTTATCTTGCTCTTCGGCTTAACCACTTTCAGAGCCTTTGGGGCATACTCTGCAATGTCATCAGAGAAGAAACGTACAGCGCTTGGCACATCAATTCCGCATTTGCGACACTGGACAGCGTCTTTCTTCCATTTCTTGCCACATTGTGGGCACCTCTTGTGATCCCAAGCACTGCCGGCGGCCTCACTTACACGTCTGACGACCTCATCCTTGCTCACTTCTTCAGCATCCTTCCTAGGACGGCGCCTTAGCACGACCGAAGGTGGAAAGATTCCGACATCGGAGGCCGTCTTTGCACCTCGAAGCTTGCGTCCAGCAGATATTCCCCTCTGGAACTCATCGAGAGCCATTAGAAGCGAGAAGACGGCCATTACCGTGAATGCAAGAGTAAGAAGTCCGTTCACCGACATGATTGCTGCGAAGCCTGTACCTCCAATCTTCAAGTAGAAGTCCTCCTGAAGGGTGGTGTAGTTTGTGGGAGTGGCATCTAGCGTGTAGTTGAAGGAGAGGGCTCCGAGTAATGTGCCAGATATGAGATCAATACCTCCGTAGCTCAAAGAGTCAAGTGCAACTGTTGAACTGGAGTTACTTGGAGGGGCTCCTGCATAAACATGTGCGCCAAGTGGGGTTTGGTTGTTGATGATTGTGACGCCCATATACTGCATCAAGAAAGTGTAGGAGTGAAGGGTCATATTCGAAGCTACGTCAACTGTTAACTCAATCGTCAAGCCTTCGGTCAAGTTCACTGGAATCTGGTTTGCCTCATCAGAATCTGCAGCAGAGACCCCGTTCACTTCAAGCAGAAAGGCTAGATCCCCATCGTCTGTCCAAGTCTGTGCGCATGCGGGTGGGGAGAGCATTGTGTATAAGGCAAAGCAGAAGAATAATACGAACACGAAATGTGGTAGCGTCTTTCTCATTCAGACCGTCCTCCCATTGGGAAAGCATCTTGACGTGATAGGCTTGACTCACTAAAATGGCTATCTTGTCTATCATGGTCAGGGACTGGAATGAGCACTCTCAGTATTTGCCCTTGAACGCCTCTTCGATCTCCCTATCGAACTCATCGTCCTCATCAGGCTCAAAGACTACATGGCGCTTTGGCGGTGGTGGTGGTGGTCGTTCCCAATGAGTGCCCGCGCCGAAGATTATCCCGCCAAAGGTCGACAGGATGCTAAGTAGAATCTCAAAGGTCCCTACATCAATGGCCCAGTTAAGGAGAAACGCGATGATAGTGCCTCCTAGAAGACCAAAGGCAACTATAAGCAGCAAGCGGTCAGAGTTTCTAAGACTCTTACTGCCTCCGATTGCATAACCGATGATGAAACCGACAAACAGACCAGGTATACCCCAGATGTAGTCTTCCCAGATGGCTTGCAGCAAGGTTCATCCCTCTTGGCGAGACGAATACGATATCTGTTCACATAACGTTTCTCATTGTACCTTTGATGATGAAAACAGTTTTACTCCGCATGGGTTTGCTTGAATATGGCGACGACAGATGAGCGAGAAGGATGAGCTGCTTCTTGAAGTGATTGTGAAGCGAAGAAGTGGGCGAGCCTATTCCGACAAGCCGGTTCCTGATGAGATGCTTGAGTCAATTCTGGAAGCGGGCCGCAGAGCACCTTCTTGTGCCAACACTCAAGCATGGAATTTCGTCGTTTTGAGGGCCTCCGAAGTCTTGAATGAAGCGCATCAGGCCCTGAGCAGAGGCAATTCGTGGGCCAAGAAGGCGCCAATTATGCTCATCGTAGCAGCACGAGTGGATGGAGGATGTCCAGCGCATCAACTACCTTACTTCATGATGGACGTCGGACTGGCTACCGAGAACATCCTTCTTCAGTCATTCCATCTTGGTCTATTGGCCCATCCGACAGCGGGCTGGAATGAGGAGAAGCTGAAAGAGGTCACCGGAATCCCAGATGAGTATCGCATAGTGACTGTGATCTTCATAGGATACGAGGGTGACATCGAAGAACTAGACGAGAGAAATCGAGAGAAGGAGAAGACTCGCTCTCCCCGGAGGCCTCTCTCGGAGATAGTGCATTGGGACAGATGGTAACCTACGCCTTGTACTCCATGTACTCTCCACAGTGTTCCAGCATCTGTTGACTACCACAGGATGGACCCATCCAACAGACTAGCTGGTCACCCTCTTGGTGCATTTCCCGACCACAATGGATTGGCACGGCCACCTTCTCTCCACACTTTGGACAAACTAAGCTCGCCACTTCATTTTCCTCCACAAGACGAAATGGCCCATGGTTTCGGGCCTCTTAACTATTGTGAATAGCGAGCTGCTATAAAGCTTTGCCTGAAGGAACAATCAATCATCCTTGGGGTAGTATTTCTCGAGCTCCTCAGTGAAGACCTTCTCAGCAGTCTTGTGAGCTCCGGGAGTGTCAAGCTCTATGTTTCGTCTAGAGGTTGTATCGGCTGTCAAGATCTCTCTGAATATCTCGTTCTGGACTATCAGACGTTGAACCTCATTACTCCCGGTCCAGATAGTGCACAGCCTAGCATCGCGATAAAGGCGTTCAATTGGATAGACATCTGTGTATCCAATGCCGCCGAGAATCTGCATCGCCTCGTGAACAGCATCAAATCCAGCATCCGTGGCAAATGCCTTTGCCTGTGACACTTCCTTGCGACACCAAGCACCAGTGTCAGCGACCTTTGCAGCTCTGTAGACCAAACCACGTGCAGCGTCTAGTTTGGTGACACAGTCGGCCACCTTGAAGCTGACAGCTTCGAATCTCCGTATTGGACGTCCAAATGCCTCACGCCTATCAGCATACCTCGCCGCCAACTCTATCGCAACCTGTCCCAGACCTATGGCACCTGCTGCAGATGTAAGCCGCTCTGGGACCATCATGGC
>JBHLPB010000255.1:0-3623 GCA_048939905.1 Promethearchaeota archaeon | reverse complement strand
TCAGGCCAGCGAGACCAAGGCAAAAGACTGCGATTCCTACCAATGTCTGGTCAACTGGTTGACCAACCATAGGCAGAACGATTGTAGTCACTCCCATCGCCAGAGCGACGGCGTACAGGACGAGAATCACAAGCTTTGATATAGTCAATCCCTCGGATGCTAGGTCTTCACGTATTTCTTCCATTTCTTAGCTCTCTCCATCAATTCATTTGGCAATTCTGAAAGCTGCAGGGACCGATTCTCCGGAGATAACTCAGTCCTAGTTTCTGAACTAGGAGGCATCAGAATAGCACCCATCGATATATCTACTAGGGTCCACTTCCTGCATAAGACATGAACACCGACGCCAGATATTACGGACACTCAATTCTATCACTCTTCCACATACTTTTCTCCAGCAGAGAAGTCCCGCCATCCGAATCTGAGTAAGAGGAGGATTCCCAATACCATCATCATCATGCTGGAGTATGCGGCAAGTGTTACGACATCAAGGCGTGAAACGATATTCACGCCAGTGTGCCAGATTATCACCACAAGCAGACTGCCATCAGAACTGTTCAGGAAGAATGTGAGGAGAAGTGCTCCAAAGAACAAGCCTACGAACCACATCATGACGAAAGGTATCGGATAGTCGAACCTATAGAAGAACATCGGCAGGTGCCATGGTCCCCAGAACGCAGTCAGGATGCCAGTAGCCACAAGAGCAGAGTACTTCTTCTGCAGTCGAGGAAGCGCAAAACCTCTCCAGCCGATTTCCTCAAATATGCCATAAGAAAACACGGGAAGGAACCAAAGAAGCCAAGAGCCCACATCACTTAGCTGATTGTCAACAAGAAACTGGTTCCAGTCGAACCAAGTTCCACTCACGGCAAAGTCAAAGACAACTGCAAGTGAGAATATTACGAAGGGCAAGACGACAGCGATCCCAACCCATCTGGCTTGTCGCCTCCACTGAACACATCTTGCCGCAAGGTCCCGAACTCCCGCAGACCCCTTGGTCATGTATGCCATGATGATCGCAGCCACTGTTGGACCGAACGCTCCTAAGAAATGCCAGTCCTCTGAAACAGAGATGCCACCAATCCCTTGGCCTGAGAGTGCTAATGGAAACACTGCGACCCAGGTGATGGTGAAAGCCAGGAAAAAGAAGCCTGCCAGCTGATTGCGTTTCAGGAATGACTCAGAACCACCAGAATCATTCATTGTTTCGTCTTGACCCACTTCACTCTCAGACATTATGCATCACCTCGACAAGTGCTATGAATCCAACCCAGTGAGCTTCAGACTGACATCCCAAAGCTGCCGAGCTACCTTGATATCGTATGACTCTTCTGACGATTCCTTCTCCTTCATCTTCTCGAAGTACCTTCCTGTCACCCCTTCAATTTCAGGAGATGAAGCAAGGTAGATTGAGGTTTCTGCTCCCTTCTCTGGACTGCTCCCAAACCGTTTGAATACATTGTACATTGCCTTGGAGAAGCGCGGGAAGTCGGGGTCTTTCTCGACAAGCCCTGTAGCGACCGCACCTGGATGCAGGCAGTTCGCAGAGACTCCAGAACCTTCAAGCCTCCTTGAGAGTTCATACGTGAAGAGGACCAAGGCCAGCTTGCTCCTGTTGTTTGCCTTGGAACCAGTATAGTCGTTCTCAGACATCAAGTCATCAAAGTCCATTGTTGCCTTGCGGTGGTAGGCTCCAGCAACATTGACTATCCTCGATGGAGCTCCTGCCTTCAGTCTGTCGAGCAAGAGATTCGTGA
This sequence comes from Promethearchaeota archaeon, assembly GCA_048939905.1. GTDB lineage: Archaea > Asgardarchaeota > Thorarchaeia > Thorarchaeales > Thorarchaeaceae > SMTZ1-83. The sequence continues at coordinate 1,866 of JBHLPB010000255.1, read as the reverse complement.
GCAGGAACGGAGCCAAATAGTTGACAGCGAAAGTTGTCTCCATTCCTTCCACCGTTGTAGATCGAACGGTCCTGTAAGTTCCGGCATTGTTGACCAGCACATGAACAGCCTTGTACCGATCCTCAATCTCTTGAGCAAGTCCGCGTACTTGAGCCTGTAGAGACAAATCAGTCACCATAAGACTGACTCGGTCATTTCTGGTGTCCTTCACAATCCCCCTCTTTGCCGCTTCCCCTCGATCCTTGCTTCGGCATACCATGATGATCTCAGCTCCCAAGGCTGCCAATCCCTTTGCAGTAGCTTCTCCAATTCCTGAGTTTGCACCGGTGATAATACAGACCTTTCCATTCATCGAACTAGACATATGGTGATTCCTCCTTCGGAAAACCTATGCTGGATTTGGGTCGACTGGCGTCCAACCGCCACAGAGGCATTATGATGAATCTACGCAATCAAGCTGGAATCAGATAGTTCCCAATGAAATGAACAGCGATGATCGCTGCAAACACGCAAATCCAACAGAAAGGGAATCCAAGCCGCACTGGACAATTGCCACACAATCCAGATTTCTTAGTCTTCTCAGTATCCTCCGAATCGGTCATAACGTATCCGCTTCGTACAGCGTAATATGAATGTTTCCTACTGAAAGAGTGGATACAGTTTTGATTACAGAAGCATAACTAGAATTACACTCAGACGAGTTTCTACGGTTTGTGGGTTACAGAACGCAATGAACTGTGCAATCTTCGTGCGAATTTCGACCGGAAAACTGATATTACGCCGTCATATCTCTGTTAGACATGCGACTTCCTTGTGAATCAATTGTGTCTGCCGTCCTTCCCGCATTGAGAGCACTCATTGCCAAAGAGCTAATTGAGTATCATTCACTCACGCAGGTTGAGGCAGCTCAGAGGCTAGGCACAACTCAATCAGCGATTAGTCATTACTTGAATGGAAGACGAGGAGACCAACTTACGGCCAGCCTACGGTCAGTTCCTGAGGTGGCTTCAGCTATTCTCGACCTAGGGGCAAACATGGCAAATCAAACACCCCCTCATGCTCAGGTCATGAGCATGGTTTGTGAACTCTGTGAATCTCTGAGAAGAGGAGGGGTCACATGCACACTTCATCGGGGCACGACAGAACTGCCTGACAACTGTGCAATGTGCAAGACGTAGTAGAGGAGAAGGAACTAGATGACAGTAGTCAACATCTTGGTTCAGGTGACAAATGGGAAACAGTGGACTGTTTCAAACAAGATGAAGAGAATAGAGGGCGTTGAGAGATCTGACGTTGTGAGCGGAACCTATGACATCATTGCTTTGGCTCAAGTGGCTGAACGGGACTTGAGCAGACTCCTGGCAAGAATCCATGACCTCCCCGGAGTTGTCGAAACAGAGCTGTGTGTCGCCCTATAGGCTTCTCCAAATCAGGCAACAGGCCTTATCAAGTCAGGGCGGCTTCGTCATGACTAGCATGTACCAACAAGCCCTCGGCATATCCGACCTCAACTCGGAGGCAAGGAGTTTCATCACCAGAGCAACAGGCCTGATGATACTGTACGTCTTTTCTGTGATGCTGACAAACACATTCCTGATACTTCACGCCTTAGAGTTCGTGACACTCTCTCAGCTTTCACTGATATTGGCGGCACAGTTCGCTGTTCAGGCATCAGCTGATTATCCGTCAGGAGCAATAGGAGATTGGCTAGGACAACGTTGGGTACTCTTCGTCGCCGCCGTGTCATACGGCATCGGATTCATAGTTCTTTCGCAGGCCTTTGATTTTCCTAGTGTCCTGTTTGCCTTTGTCTTGGTTGCCTTTGCTCAGAGTCAGGAGTCAGGGACCTACATCGCGTGGTTCGAC
>JBHLPB010000028.1:8685-14833 GCA_048939905.1 Promethearchaeota archaeon | reverse complement strand
CGGCCTTGGCTTAAAAAGATGACGATGAAGCTGACATGCTTGGGCACTGCCACATGCAGTGTTAGGACCACATTTCGCAGGCTTGAAAAGGATTAGCGGTTTCTGCTAACACGATGCCAAGGATAGACCGAATCAAACGTCGTCACCTGTTGAAGAAACGGGCCCAGAAGGAGTACATGGACCGAATTGAGCGGGACTTGGGTACGAAGGCTACAGGTTTTGATGCCAAGGATAGACTCGAAGAAGGAGTTCTAGATGAGGGGACGCACATACTCCTGTACGAGGGCGAGATTCTCTTCTTCGAGGAGGATGGCCTACTAATCCCTACGTTGCACGCGCTTCTGAAAGGCATTCTTTCCGTTCCATCAGTGACTGTTGACATGGGTGCAGTTAGATTCGTGGTGAACGGAGCCGACATAATGCGTCCAGGGGTGACCAAGGTCGACGACGGGATAGCCCAAGGGTCAGTTGTGTCAATTGTGGATGAACGACACGGCAAACCGTTGGCTGTCGGAGTTTCACTCATGTCCTCGGAGGAAATCATAGCGGCTACTCATGGCAAGGTGATTCTGTCAAAACACCATGTCAACGATGCCATGTGGGACTTCGGTAAGAGCTAGACCATTAATCGCCATCTATCATTGATTTTACATGGTCCAGTGCCGCCTTGTAGACCTCCTTGCCTAGATCTTGATCAAGGCCACATCTTCTGGCAAAACGATTTCTGGCGAACCCTGGTTTCGTGGCATCCATATCTTTTCTGACAATCTCTTCAATGGATTTGTATCCCCAGTCGAAGAGAGTTCTGGCTTCTACTCTTGACAATATTCTTGGTTCAGCATCATCTCTCACTGGTATTCTGAGATTGAACAGATTTGACTCCGCAAGATCGGCCCGGACTCCATACCGAAGCTGCTTGCTGAAAGTTTCGAGTCTACGAGAAACCTTTCTCCGTTTCATCGCCTTCAGGAATCTGCCAAGACTCCATGCAATATTGCTGCAGATTCCTACAAGTGTTTCAAGATCACCTTCTCCGATGTCACCACCAATAGACTGCCTGCCTCCGGATGCTTCTCTTGAGTTTGCTTCTGCATGTTCAATCACCTCTTCGACACTCATCTCCTTCAGCCAGCCTTGGAGCACGAGCATCTTGAATTGGTTTCGCCCTTTCTTGAAATCCCGATATCGTTGGTCCGGGGGCTCAATCTCAGCAAGACGGAGCTCTATCTCAGTAGGGACATAAGCCCTCGGCCGTAATGTCTGAGGCAGGCTGAATCTTAGAAGGAGGTCAATTAACTCAGACTCACCCGTGTCCTGCTGTAATGATGAGATGATGTCACGTGAGGCCACATATTCAACAATGTTGATACCAGAAGTCACAACAGACCTTGCTTCTTTGCTTATTCTGAGTCTTCCATCACTCTTCTCCAACACGGCGTTCTCCTCAAACCAGTCAACGAGGGTCGAGAAGATCTTCTTCATCCTACGGTTGTATTCGATGTCAACAGAGCCTCTGAAGGTTTCCCCGATGAGTTTGAGGAATTTCTCCTCTGCTGCATCTCTTGTGAAGCCCCTTCTCATCACTGCCTCCTTCATCAGAAGACTTGCGATGAGAGACGGATGAAGACTGCCAGGTCGCAGTGGTCTTAGAGGGCTGTGTAGAAGAGTGTCCTCCAGTTCCTCGAAACTATGGAACTGCAGCGTCGGACCTTCATACATCAGGTATACGCGTCCACCCTTCCGAGCGAGATGATATTCACCGATACGTCCCGCTATCTGCAGGTATCTCGACCTAGACACCAAGAAATACATCCCTGTGCCGAACATGATTGTGACACAGTCGAGAGGGAAACTAATTCCCGAAGTAATCCCCGTCGTCGAAACAACCGTTCTCACAGACCCAGTCTTTATGCTCCGTTCAAGTCTTTCACGCACTGTTGCATCGAGACCCGCATGGTGAAACGCCACGCCACGTGAGAGTGGCCTCTCGAGGCGGGCTGTTACCGGAAGTTCTCTCTCGGGACCAAGAATCATCGAAACGATTTCATCCGGAATGGTTCGAGGATGAGTTTCTGCTAGGTCTGATGCTATTCCCTCTGCTGCATCACGAGTTCCTACTACGATGAGTACCGAGTTATTCTCATACTCGCCAGTGTGTTCGAGAACGGCGTGAAGCATGTTGTCCACTGACAATTGACTATATTGCGTGCCATCACTACTCTCAATGATTGTTCCTTCGTCATCATCTCTGACAATGAACTCGTCTGGAGTCAGCCGCACCCTCGGCCGGAACACCTGAGCATCAAGCCATCTTGCCACTTCTCCCGTCTGACCGAATCTAGATGAGAGTGTGATAAGCTGGGTGTTTTGTTTGAGTTGAGTGACGAGATAATCGAGTCTGGCACTCCTGTCTGTTCCAAGACTCTGTGCTTGTATTCTTATCACGGCCGAGTCCAGTTCAGTGAGCTCGTCAACCACAGCTAGGCCGATTTGATTTGTCCATGGCCTCGCCGCGAGCACAGATGATAGCACAGACTCTAGAACGCCAACGACAAGAGATGCCCCTTCCAGCTCAGCCTCGGTAGCTCTATGCTTCCCATCATACCTGACGACGGGATAGCCCAAGTTCTCAAACAACTCCCCGTATTCATCAATCACTTGGGTGTTCAATGAAGTGTAGGGGGTCAGGTATAGACACTTGACGCCGCGTTGAAGACGGATTAGAATCACAATCATGGCCAAGAAGGTCTTTCCTGAGCCCGGTGGCATCTGGATGACAAGATTGCCATCTACTTCTCCGACTTCCTCAAGGAATCTCTCTTGAGCAGGCAGCAGACTCGTGTAGTTCTTGTGTTTCAGCAGGGCCATTGCAGCTCCTCGCAACTCGGTGTCAACGGAAGTAGGTCCACGCAACCCCCCAATTACTGACAATGCTAGACGTCCATCATGGGTTATTCTGAACCTACGGTTCTTCCTCCCTCTTGCTCCAATGGCCTCTACAAAACCAACTTGGATTAGCTTGTTCATTGTTTCATACAATGTTCCACCGGTCACGAATCTTTGACGGTGTTTCTCGTATTCCGCCTCGTCTTCGGTCTTTTCTCCGCTCGGCATGCTGCTAGGTCTTCTGACTCCACCGAGTTCGAGAATACCGTCAACTATCAAATCCCAACCGAAGCTTGGAATTATGTCCCCTATCTCTGGGCTCAGGACCTGAAGGATCTCAACAGCATATCTGTTGCCCAGCGCTTTCAGCTGTTGCTGAAGAAGTGACGCTCTCTCACTCTCCTTAGTCCCGGTCGGCATCGCAATCACTCGTCGTTACCGAGTGCCAGTATAAAAGTTGTCCACAGAGAATTCTAGCTCATAATACTCGGTCTTTTCATAGTAAGATTGAGTTAGTCGGACTAGAGGTGAATCTGATTGCGATTCTTATCTCGACTCAGGAGTAAGGATGACGAGTCTACAACAGAGGTGGGAACCACACGCAAGTACTCCGGCCTCGGTATCTTTTCCCCTGCCGTTGATGCAGTGGAACCAAATCCGACACGTGAACTCAGAAGGTTGGCAGAGCTTGATGCCATATTTGTCAGGTCCAAGCGATTGGAGTCGCTCGAGGACGTTCCCTATGTGGTCAATCAGATTCGAGATGGGAACATTGTCTTACTTGACATATCACGACTCAATGATGGCAAAGAACAGACTCACCTGGAACTGAAACGAATCATCGAACGAATCCGTGGTGAAACCCGAAGCTACCAGGCAGACATAGCACTCGTGAACGACAGCTGTATTATAGTCGCTCCTTCATTTGTCAGACTCTAGGTCGGACTCCATGACTATCTGAGCTTTATGCTCTCAGTGACCGTCAGCGCCTTTGTGTCCATGTTTAGTGCCTTGTGAATTGTCGATGCCAGATTGAGACACTTCGTGGCTTCTCCGTGGCACGTCAGTACTCGTTCGGGAGCGGGACTTACGCGTTTGACGAAGTTGAGTATCTGTTTCCTATCGGAGTGACCTGAGAATCCCTCTACCGTTTCTATGCACATGTTCACAGGTACAACCGTGGTCTGCCCGTCTCGGTTACGCATCTGAATCTCCTTCCACCCCTTCTGTATGCGCCTGCCGAGAGTGCCCTCTCCCTGATATGAAACGAAGCAAAGGCAATTCTTCTTGTCTGGGGCCAGAAGCCTGAAGTACTCCACACTAGGGCCTCCCGCTAGCATGCCGGAGGTGGCCATGATTACGCAGGGTTCTCCCTCGACTATCTCCTCTCGCTGCTCGGGATTGTCGACTTGCACGAATATCTCATTCAGGAAGGGATTGATTCCTTGGTGGAAGATCATCTCACGAATCTTCTTGCTGAGCGCTTCTGGATGCGTAGTGTGTATCGCCGTGGCTTGAGCAATCATGCCCTCAATGTAGATGGGTATCTTGGGGATTCGGTTCTTTGTGACGAGGTCTTCCAGTACCAGCATTATCTCCTGGGCGCGACCCACAGCGAGTACAGGTATCAGGACCTTCCCCCCCTGAGATATTGTCTTCTTAATCACCGAGGCAAACCTACGTTCAACCTCCTGTCTAGGAGGCATCTTGTCCGTAGGATGACCGTATGTACTCTCCACAATCAGGGTTTCGAGTCGAGGGAATGTGAAGGTTGCTGGCTCTAGAAGTCTTGTCCTACCGAATTTGAAGTCGCCAGTATAGGCCAGGTTGTACTGGCCGTCACCAATGTGAAGGTGAACTATTGCTGATCCGAGAATATGTCCGGCATTATGAAGAGTGAGTCGAATGTCGGGTGCAATGTCCGTTACTTCCCCATAGTTCAACGCCACAGTGTGAAGTATTGCCTCTTTCACATCCCTGTCCCTGTACGGCCTTAGTTTCCCTTCTCTCTCGGCCACATCGAGATAGTCTAACTGGAGAAGCGTTGCAAGATTCAGTGTTGGCGCAGTCATGTAGACAGGTCCTCTATACCCGTATTTGAACAGGAACGGAACCATTCCACAGTGGTCAAGATGTGCGTGAGTGGTAATCACGGCATCAAGTTCATCGATGTTGAACTCAGGCATATCAAGACGTGGAAATGCCTTGGTGGGTGCGCCCACATTCACACCGCATTCAATCAATACATTGCTCTCCGAGGTCTGTAGGAACATTGCCTGCCGGCCTACCTCTTTGAAGCCGCCCAATGCGGTCAGCCTAATCCAGCCATTGTTCAACAGCGTGTTTCGATGTATTCTCTTTCCGATATCACGAAACACTCGGTTTCGATAGGCGGCCTCGGATTGAACGATATAGCGTATCTGTTTGATGAGCTTGCTCTCGATTGGCGGCGTACGCATTACGCTAGGTCGCCAAAAGGTCTGTCTTGTAATCTCTCTCAGTGTAGTGCCACTTCTTCCAATGACGAGTCCGGGTTTCTGCGCCTGAATGATGACTTCTCCTCTCGAAACATCAAAGTCGATAGAGGTTATCTCAGCGTCCGCGGGGACAAGCTCTCGCACGGTCTTCTCGGCATCTTCTAGTGGTAGTCTGACTTCCGGAGCCGACCTGACCACGATTCTCTTTCTCATCTTTCTAGCCAGTGCCTTGATTTTGTCTCCGTCGTCAAGGAGTATCTTTGGTGCCTTCGAATAGATTGCAATCTCGGGGCCCTCATACTCGACAGAGGTGACGGCCGCTGAACGAGGCATTGCCTTCTTCACGGTCTCACGGATGTCAACAAATTCTGTGTCTTTCGCAGAAGTCATCTAACGTCACTTCACTGGCCATTGGCCTTCAAGCCCTCTCTGAGTCCTCTTGAAGAGACGAACCCGGGAGGGGAAACTGATTCAGTAGTTTTGCTTGCACACTGCAAGCACAACTAGTCAGGTCACTATTTCTTCCAGATCTTCAGGATCTTCTCCTTGGGGACTTCCTGATAGCCATCCTTGTCAATTACGCTGACAAGAATCGAGTTGCCGGTGGCAGCGTCTCGCTCAATAGCTGATGCGATAGCGCGTACTGCCAACTCAATTGCTTTCTGTTTCGATAGGTCGTCAGTGTACTCTGCCTCAAGAACACCTAGTGCCACAGGAGACCCAGAACCGGTGGCTACATACTTGTCTGAGAGTACCGAGCCAATGAAATCATTGTAGTATACCTG
>JBHLPB010000028.1:0-8585 GCA_048939905.1 Promethearchaeota archaeon | reverse complement strand
GCCACAGGAGACCCAGAACCGGTGGCTACATACTTGTCTGAGAGTACCGAGCCAATGAAATCATTGTAGTATACCTGTGGGCCAGTTTCATCGAGACCTCCAACCACACACTGCAGCATGTAGAGTCCTCGGCCTTGAAACATTATGTTACTGAGAAGGCGTGTCAAGGTCTTGACACTCATCGGTCTGCCTCGTTGAATCTCAAACAGCTTGGACTCCGCTTTCAGTAGGTCCATGATTGCCTGGGCATCTGCAACAGATCCCGCAATCGTGGCACCAATCCGATCAGTGATCTTGTAGATCTTCTGTGCTGTCTTGCTTGCGATGAGAAGGCCCATTGTAGCTCTCTGGTCGCTTGCAAGGACCGCACAGTCCTTGGCGACGAGTCCAATGGTTGTAGTTCCGGTCTTGAGCTCTGCCGGTGCTTGAGTTGGATGTTCCATGTTCAATAAACTCCCTGTAAACAGATAGAACAGGAGAACAAGTGACAGACTCGACGTCAAGAGTTCCATATTAAAACATTTCTTTGTGGTGCAAATCCAATCTAGCCGCCTGTTTCAGCGGCAACCTGACGTTCCGGTCGTTCGTAGGTCACAACCATCTCAATCTTCTCGGCCTTGTCAAAGACCTTCAGCGAGTCCATCGCAATTCCAATCTCTGCATATTGGAAGTCCTGAATGTATCTAGACTCCTTTGGGAACTCAATCTTGATGGTCTTGCCCTTAATCGTAACTCCGTACTTGTCATCGGGAATGGCAGGTATTCTACGTTTCAGAACGGCCAGTATCTTCTCTTTGGGATCCTCTACAATACCCTTCACTGTGACGTCAAAGACGAGTGTCTTCCCGGCTAGCGGTGGGTTGAAGTCTACTCTGACTTTGCGTGGCAAGACGGCGGTTATGACTCCTCGTTCTTTTCCGAACTCGATTCTCTCGCCTTTGATGATGCGGACTCCCTGTTTCTCAAGTTTCGCTCTTGCTATCATCTTCACAAGGGACTCATCGCGATTTCCGGCGCCTTTCTCAGGAGGAACGTCAACAGTCTTTGTTTCGCCAGTCTTCATTCCTACAAGCTCTTCTTCAATTGTTTCGAGTAGCCAGTTGGAACCCACGGAGACCAGGATGGGCTCGTAGCGATCATCTTCTTTGTAGAGGCCTTCCTGCTTCGCAACCTCCTCAATCGTCAGGTCAAAGATGGTACCATCGTCTTTGACCCTTGCTACGTAGTCCACATAGATCAGACTGCCCTCTTTGACAGTTTCGTCTGCTTTTTTCTTCGGGGCCTTCTTGGCGGCCTTCTTCTTTGGTGCTTTCTTGGCTTTCTTCTTGGTTGTCTTCTTCTTGGCCTTCTTGTCAGACATCCGTGATCCCTCTTGGTTCCTTGGCCTGAGATTGAGCCTTTCATAAAACACTTTCCTTATAGGGTCCCTCGAAGAACCTGCAGGGTTTCGAAGAAGAGCCTCTTGGTGGCTGGTCTTTCAACACGAAGCCCGTTCTTCAGCATGGCAGCCTCAACTCGCTCCACATCCGCTAGTGAAGAGGCCACAACATAGACCGAACCCCGACTCTGAAGGTAAGCAGGGGCCTCATGAAGGAATCTCTCTGTCATCTCCACTCCTACCACCCCGCCAACAAGTGCACGGTCCATATCAGTCGTATGTTCGTCTTTAGGTAGATATGGTGGGTTAAATGCGATTACGGAGAACTTGGAATGGGGTCTATTGCACACAGCAGGTCGGATTGAATCACAGAGCATCGGTGGTCAAGAGAGTTCCTAATCAGATTCTCCTGGGTGTTCCTTACGGCTTCTAGTGAGATGTCGGTAGCTACTACTCTTCGAGCTGTCTTTGCGGCAGCGACAGACAGAAGCCCGGAACCACAGCCAACCTCCAAGAATGAGTCTCGAGGTCCAAGTTCTATTGCGCCAAGGAGAAGATACGTGTCTTCCGATGGTGGATAGACCTCCGAGTCAGTGACTAGCTCTATCCCATTCAGTTTCACTCTTCCACCCCTCTTGGACCTCCGAGCACACCCTCCTCAATCAAATCAAGGACTGCATCTGCCAGTGTGATGAGTTTGTCTTGATTCAGTGTCCTCAAACGTTCGTTGCCATGTAGCGTGGCTGACACACTCTCGATGATTATATCTCCAGTATTCTTGTCCTCACCCATGTTCTTGAGCCATATTCCCAGCGCCCTCCTCAGCTGCTTGTTTGGATATGAATAGATTCCATGAACGAGCCAGAAGAACACATCCTGATCCCGAGCGAAACGCCCGGCCTTTCGTGGCTCCACTCTCACAACAATTGAGTCCACAGCAGGTACTGGGTAGAACATCTGCGCTGTGACCTCCATAATGTGCTGGAACTCAGCCAGGTATTGAGCATCGACAGATAGGCGAGAATAATGTTGCATGCCGGGCTCAGCGAGAAGCCGATGAGCGAATTCCTTCTGATACATCAGTACCGCAAAGTCAAAACTCACCTCTTTCAGCAACCTGAAGGTGATTGCCGAGGATATGCTATAAGGCAGATTGGAAACAATCCTACTCACATCAGGAAGGTCCACTTTGAGAGCATCACCTTCAATGACGTTCACATTTGAGTAGGTGCCAAGCGCCTCTCTGAGGGCTTCGGCAAGTCTTGGGTCAACCTCAACTACGTGAACAGTGCCTGCTACTCGGGCTATCATCTCTGATAGAATGCCAAGTCCGCCACCAATCTCCAATACGGAGGTTTCTCTGTCGAGTTGTGCAGACCTGACAATCTCTCTTGCTACTTCAGGGTCAACGAGGAAGCTCTGTCCAAGAGTCTTGTCAGGTCTAACTCCATGCTTTCGCAACATCAGGCGAATGCGATCCTCGGTCAGGGGTCTCACCTGGAACGCTCTCTATCATTGTTTCGCCTTGGCGGTCTGACAAACAGCCAGCGTTTGACATCTTCCGCGAGCTCATCGATTATTCTTGCCGTTATGACCTTCTTTGGGCTTTGCAGTTTGGTGCGTGCTGCTATGTCTTCAAAGCTCTTGAAGGGCTCCCGTTTCCGCTCCTCGAGACGGGCCCACATCAGGGTCTGTCCAATCCCTGGTAGCAGCTGGAGCGAGTGTTGTCTAGTGGTAATGGGTGCAGCCTCGTTGAAGAACTGTACAAACTTGTGTTCGTGCTTGGTGACAATGATCTCGACGACAAGAGGTAACTCGGCCACACTCTCTGGTGCAAGATCCTCATAGAAGATGCGTCTCTTCACGTGGTCAATCTTACTTCTCGAATTCTTCTCTATCGAAAGGCGTTCCTGAGGATGCGGTGTGGCTCCACGTTGAGGCGACATCTCAAGAAGTGTGAAGAATGACTCTCCTATTCCCTGAACCACGGTTTCGCCTCGGGGTCTAGAATCGCGTAGATATACTTTCGGCGGAACGACTGCCAGGACATATGCATGCGTCTCGTACATTCTGTCTTGGTGTCCTTCCATTTTCTCTCGCTCCAGATACTCTCTGACCGCATCATCAATGAAATGGTCGGGAATTGATAAAAAGTGTTACTTCAGAGTGAGGAACCACGGCGCGAAGTCTAGGAAGTCGCTTTTACCATAATCTCAACGATTTCAGCAATTTGCTCATCCGTGACGTCTGTTGAGCGCGCATCCAGGATTGTTCTAGTTTCCTCAGGAGTTGTCGGCGCTATGTTCACAACCTGCACAGCATGGGCTCTGCTGATGCCAAAGCTCTTGATTAGACGCTCAACTAGCTTGTCGGCAACCGCTGGTGCCATCTTCGAGAACGCTGAGGCATGTTCCAGTGTTATATTCTGCTGGAACGAGAGTTCTCCCTCTTTGCCTCTCTGGGAGAGCAGCTTCTTCACTCTGGGAAGAGTAGTTTCCTCCTCGCTGATAATCTCCTTGGGCATTTTCCTTATCAGCCCCTGCTCGGTTGAAGGTGATCGGGTCTCACAATGAGCGTCTTCGTGGCCTTACCAAGCTTCACATCGACGATAACTCCCCTGCCTCTCTTGCCGGTCACTACCCCGGTCCTGCCATGGTATCTTCGGTGGGGCATTCCTTTATGTGCACTGGAATCAATGACTATGTCCACGCGCTGTCCAATCTCATAGTCAACCAGTAGCCTACTAAGAGAGCTCATTCCGCGTTGCCGTACCTTCTTTCGCATAAGACTGCGTGTTCGGGCACGGTAACCATGACTCTTCTTAACCATGGGGAATCATCTGTTGAAACTTGTACCTCGACCTACCTGAAGCCAGCTGTGTACCCGAGGTCCAGCATCCCCTCAAAGGTCGCCACTTAAGGATTTCGCAACAGCTATCCATGAATCTCAAGGACGTCGAGCTCAACGCAATCACAGGCGGTGTCAATCCTCTCAGAAACGGATGGCCTGGTCCTGCCATTGTCCCCGGAAACAAGCTCTTTGACGTAGGTTCCCCCCTGAACCTTGAAGAAGCCCTTCACAGTGTTGCTGCCAATCTTCTTAAGCTTCATCTCGAAGATGCGCTTTGTTCTCGTCAAGTCGCTTCTACGATGTGCTACACGTGTTGGAGTTCTCTGTGTGATATCCAAGCCCCGAAAGCCGTCGGACACCACGGTGAGGGCCTCTTGGCTGACGTCCTGTTCTGTCCTTATTGTGGCCTCATAGTCCTTCACATTCTCAGAGGCTTCATCCTTCAACGCTTGGGCCCTTTTCCTAGTGGATATCTCTAGGTCAAGAACCTCCAACTTCTTCGATGACTCCTTCTTAATGCGTTTCTCTATCTTCTTCAAATCAGGGGTCCGGACTCGAGGCTCTGACACCTCAATAACAAATGGTCTACCAGACCCTAGCATCCTAACATCGATGTCTTCTCTCCCGGCCGCATGGAATTTGAACTTCGTACCCTTCGCTAGGTCTTGAGCTGGAATGCCTATGTACTCTGAGATCGAGTCCGGGTACTTTCTTCCAGTACCTCCGCACTCGTCACAACCCTTTCCTCTGCACGACTTACAGTCCCATCGACTCTGGGGAATCCCTCGCGCAAGTTTCCTGTAGCGACCGGCGATGAAGATCGGGTTGATCCTTACCTTAACCCGGTCTCCTTTCATATCATAAATGATTACGATGTCTGGATGATCGAATTCGACAGGTTTGTCGATGATTCTCTGAAGGTGTTTCCCGAGTTCCCTGTTTATGTCGGCCTTCAGTGTTTCACCATGCATGATCTTCAGGCCGCTTCTTATCTCGTCTTCGCGCTCCAGCAAGACGGGGTTTGGTATACTTCCAACAAGAAACGTGCCGAATTCGATGCTATCTGTTTCGGCCTTTGCTCTCTTCGCCAGTTCCGCCAACCTGTCAAACAGAGAATCATTGTCCACAGAACAGAGGCTGCATATCTTCTCTGGAGGGAGGTCGATAGAGTTTCTTTCAGCAAGGGCTCTCGCAGGCCCGAACATGCCATTGTCAGCCAAGAGTGTCACTAGCTGCAGTCCCGAGTCTCTTCTTCCAGCCCTAATGTCTTTGTCGGCCATCATTGAGAGTGCAAGCTTCAGAGAAAGGCCTCTCTGCTCATTGGAGGTCTCAGTACTAAGCCAAGCAAACTGTCGTCCCAGACAATGATTGCAGACCGGATGATATTCCAAGATTCTCCGGGCCAATGTCAGAATGTCTGCGTCTTCGGGACTACCCATCTATGTGGACCTCTCTCAGTCAATGGAGAATCATTGCGCTCATAAAGATGTGCCAAGGTGCTACAGCAGCGGGCTGAAGTATCTGATGGCTCTCAAACCTGCCAGAATCGTGTACGGGTTGACGAGAAGGCGGAGTATCACCTTCCTCTGCATATCCATATCACCTTCCTTCCTCACGATATCTACAAGATCGAAGTTCTCTGCGTCTCCGATGAGCATGTTGAGACCTTGGTCTGATAGACTAGATATCATCATCTGTGCAAGGTGCATCGCACGTAGCTCTCTCATCAGGAGCGCTCTCCAATTCGATTCATACAATCGGAGACCTTCCCGGATCTGCCGTCCATCAAGCAATGCTCTTGACACCACTCTGCCGGCGATTCTGGCAGCAGTCCCTCCCATGATGACTCCGCCTCCGGTGGTGGGCTTTACCATGCCGGCTGCATCTCCCACAACGAGGAATCTGCCTGTGACTGTCCTTTTGATGGGAGTGCCAACCAAGACGATGCCACCGAAGCCTCGTTCGATAGACGCATTTTCCAATCTCTTACTCATGACTGGATGTTTCCGAATCGAGGTCTCGAGTCGCATTTTGGCAAGGTCCTTGGCCGCCAGTCCCACTCGAGCTCTGCGGTCACCCAGTGGAATTACCCAAGCAAAGAAACCTGGTGCAAAATGCCGCCCGTAGTACATCTCAACGACGTCATCATCGACATCCACTCCACTCATCTCAAACTGGTATGCCGGATACTTGTTACGTCGCGGAACTGTTGGTAGTCCAACGAGCTTTGACAACTGACAGCGGGCGCCCTCTGCATCGACCACAACTTGCGATCTTCTCATTTCACGGCCTTCTCCAGTCTTCAGAGTGACGGTACAGGGTCTTTCCCTCACGCAATCGACACCAAGAACCTTGTTCTTTGTCAGAATCTCTGCTCCTGCATCAGCAGCTCTCTCAGCCAACCAAGAATCGAATTTGCTTCTGTCCAGGACAAATGCCTCACGTTTACCCCTCTCAATCAGTATAGACTGTCCCGACGGCGCGAAGATTCTTGCTGCAGAAACATGATTCTGAACTACACCTCTGGGGGGTCTGAGCCTAAGTGATTTGAGGCCTGATGTGCTGATGAGTCCAGCACAATGGTCAGGCTTTCCTATCTCGGGATGCTCCTCTAGCACAGCAACATTGTGGCCGTCCTCTGCTATCCTGTGAGATGTGATTAGGCCTGCTGGACCTCCTCCAGCAATGATTACGTCGTAGTCTATACTAGGCATCTCACTAGAAGAGAAGAGGTACCCTTTTTATCTCATCCCTCGAGTGCCACTGCTGTGAATGGGCGGCTTCCAAGATGAGTGGACGGGAATTCAAGTTCAAGCAGGTTATTGCAGTCAGAACGGACTTGGGCATGAGTAAAGGAAAGATAGCCGTCCAAGTTGCACACGGGTCTGTGAGCGCATCAGAACGAGTGAGAGTGACTCATCAACACGTCTGGAAGGCGTGGTTTAGTGAGGGTCAAAAGAAGGTCGCAGTGAAAGTTGCTTCTGAGGATGAGCTCCTAGAAATGAGGCGAATGGCTGTTGACCTCGGAATCCCATTTGCCTTGGTCAGAGATGCTGGGATGACTGAGCTTCCTCCTGGAACCACAACAGTGATTGCAGTGGGTCCGGCCAGAGCAGAGCTGATAGACAAGGTCACGGGTGATTTGAAACTTCTCTGAGGGGCGTCACCATGAAAGAGCCGCATCCGATTGAAGCGTCAATCGGAATGGAGCTCTATAGTACGACCACACCTGGCATAGGAGGTCGACTGAAGACGCGCTTTGAAGATTTTCTTGTCGAGGAGATTACACCCGATGGGAACACACTCAAGATTCAGGATTGGTCTGAAGCGGCCCTTCCAGACAGAATTGATGGGGAGCGGTCCAAGTATGTCAACTTCGTTGTACAGAAGATGGGACTCTCAACGTTTGATGTATCAACAATACTGGCCGCTGAGCTGAGAATCCCCCACCACATGATTACCTACGCTGGACTCAAGGACAAGCGGGCAGTGACAACTCAGATGATGTCCATCCCCTCTTCGGCCTCCGCCCGTTTCAAAGACATGAGACTATCCCGAATTGCTCTACGTGACCCACAGTATTCGCGTCGCGCGGTTCAGATTGGGGACCTCTGGGGCAATCGTTTCACCATAAGACTCTCTGGCATAGACGTAGACTGCTCTGAGGCCCTGTCAGCAGTGAAGGAGCTAAAGAGGGTCCGGTTGCTGAATTACTTTGGCGTTCAGAGATTCGGCGTTACACGTCCCTATACGCACCTTGTAGGAAGGTCCCTTGTGAAACGCGACTTCGAGGAGGCCACTCGTATTCTCTTGACTGCTACGAGTGAATATGAATCGGAACAACTAACGGAAGCCAGGGAGCGTTTGGCCGAGAATCTCCTTCCGGACAACAGTATCCTAGAGGTCTTTCCAAGGGAACTGAGCTATGAGAGAAAGGTGATCAGGCAGCTAATGAAGCATCCAGGTGATTTCAAGAAGGCCCTTTCGAAGATTGGTTCTCGCATCCTCGGCATCTTTGTTCACTCCTACCAATCGTATCTCTTCAATCGCCTAGTCAGTCTTAGAGTCAAGTCGGGACTCCCTATTGACAGACCCGAGCCTGGGGACTTCATAATCAGACTAGATGAAACTCACTCTGGACGCGACGAATGGCTCTTTGTGACGGAGCAGAATCGTGAGAGTCGTATGGAACTCTTGCTCTCAGGCGAGTATGGGCTCGCGGCTCCCCTCCCCGGATATTCGACCAAGACTCCCCCCTCTCAACAGTCAGCGCTGCTGCAGAAGGTCCTAAGAGATGAGGATGTCACACTTGCAGAGTTTCGCAATCCAGAGTGGAAGGCACTGGACTCTCCCGGTG